>JAUJMG010000093.1 GCA_030446955.1 Thermomicrobiales bacterium | reverse complement strand
GGGTCATGGAAGACCCGCGGCGGCAACAGGTGAGCCTCAATGGTGGGCCGACGAACGCCTGCCACTTCCGCGGCGGCAACGGGCGACGGCGGCGAGTACGGCGGGATGCCATCTGCCATGGGCTGCATCTCCTCGGAGCGTGGTAGACGGAGGCGTCGGAATGACGGCAGGATAGTATGCGTTATCACTGCCTCCAATGGTCAGCCGCTTCCCTTGGCCTCGGGCACACGGTCGTCTCTGACGAGGACACGGAGGGCAAGAGCCCTTGCCCTGAGATCGGCCGGCGCGGGGAGGTCTCGGATCAATTCTCGCCAGAACGTGGTTGAGGCGGGTGGGCAGCATCAACGACCGGGCAACGCATTGCCAGGATGCTACCTGTCCGGTACGAGGCAACCATCCCCGCGTCGGACGTTGGAGCTTCGTGTCGCGACGAGTGGCAGGTCCCGGATTGGTCTTCGGCGACCGTTATGTCCGGAGGGATGCCTCTACTTGGCCGTCTCCTCGCCACAGAGGAAGATCCAGACGGTGACCTGCTGGCCGGCCTCGACGACGAGGTCACCCTGCTCGTCGACGTTGTCGGACTCGGCGTGGCACCAGACGACGTCGAGCCCGCGCAGACGGTAGGTGCCCGGTGCCAGCCCGTCAAAGCGAAGCAGACCCGCGGCGTCGGTAGCGCCGTCGCCGACGTCGCTGAACTGCGTGCCCTCCTTCGAGCTGAGGGTGAACGGCACGCCGTCCCCACCGAGTTGGCACGCGCCGTACCAGTCGAAGGCGGCCGGGTCGGTGGGTGCGGCACCGCAGGTGTAGGTCTGGACCAGGATCACTCCGCTGGTGGCCGCTTCCGCCTCGACGGTCCCGACCAACTCGACCTCGAGCGTGATCTGGATCTCGGCCGCCCCGGTGCTCTCGGCCTCTGGGTTGACCGCGGCCTGCCCTGTGGCCTCAGTCTCTGGGGTGACCTCGACTGCCTGCTGGGTGGCGGATTCCCCGCAGCGAAGACCTGGCCCGGTGGCTGGGAAGACGCCGTCGCCGGTCTTGAACCAGTAAGTCGCCGTCCCGCCGGTCGTCACCCGCCCCGTCATGACCAGGGTGAAGGTGCCCTGGCTGCCCCGGGACTTGTAGCCGACGACCCGGGTGTTCGGGTCGGGGTCGACGTATTCGTGGTCCCCGCCGAGGACCTCGGTGCAGACCTCGCTGGCGGGCAGGTCGACGTGGCTGACGTCCTTGGCCTCTGGCGGTGCCAGCCCAGCGAAGGTGCAGGTGGTCTCGTCGGCGGTCTCCTCGTACGCGCAGTCGGCATCGACGCGGTAGGCAGCGGCTCGCTCGACCCGTCCCTCCGATCCGCGCCCCTCTTCCTTGTTGTCATCTTTGGCGTCGTCCTTATCCTCGTCCTTGTTATCACCCTTGTCATCGTCCTTGTCGTCCTTGTCACCCTTGTCGCCGTCGTCGCCTCCCTTCCCGCTCTCGTCCTTGCCCTCGTCGGCCAAGATGGCCGGCGCGGTGAGAACACCAAGCGGGCCGGCGCCGGCCAGCAGGAGGGCCAGGGCGAGCAGGCGAAGGCAGAGCAGCAGCCGCAACAGCGACATCCTTTTCCTCCGAGTCGAACGGATGGTCGGCCACCTACAGCGTTTCCGCCCGGGCGATCGAGACGAACAGCGCGGGACGCAGGATGTGTACCGGCAGGCGCTCCGTTGCCAGGCTGACCCCGTCAGGGTAGGGGAGCAACGCGTCCCGCGATATGCGGTCGCGTGTCGTTGCAGTAACGCTCGATGCTTCCGCCCCTCGACCGCGCCATCAGCCGACCGACGACTGGGACCACTTGCGCTGCTGGTCGCCTCGCCCAAGCGAGCCACGTACGAGATCCTGCGCTCGATCGTGCGGGTCGAGCAGCCACCCCCCTAGCACTCAGTAGGCCGGCACACCCCAGCCGACCCTGCGCTGCAAGGCGGACCCTTCAGCGCAAGCACCATGCATAGCCTCTTCAACCTCGACGCCTTGGTACCGTCGACCCTGATCCCTGCACGCTTCCCCATCAGATCCGGCATGCGATCGTCGAGAAGGTCGCGTACTCCCTGCTCGGCCATCGCTTCGGTCCGCACTACCCGGGGCGCAACGTCAAATTGCAGGCCGTGGCGGTAATCCATCACCCGCTTCATGATGCTTCCTGATGAGGTGTGTCGGATGTCGAAACGCGGCCGTCTGTTCCCCTGACTCCGAACGATCGTCACGGGGGTCATCCATGTCGGGGTAACGGGCGTGGGACCTGGTGGAACGGGGGTTTGATAGACAGGGGCCGCCCCCGCCCCATTGTTTCCTCACCCAGGAGAGCGGGAGAGGAGGTGACCTCAATGCCCTCTGCCGAAAAGGTGCGCGTTGACAATCCAGACCACATTGACAGCCAGCCGAGCAGTGGTAGGGTTGAGGCGTCCAGCGCACCCCCTGCCCACGTGTCGGGGCGCCGTGTGCTAAATGATCTACCGTAGGACACGAATTAGGGGGAACCGTGATGCGCGTAGGGGATTCCATCATCCGGCATCCCGCCCGAATCTTGCTTGCCGCCTTCGTCGTGGCGACCGTAGCTCTGGTCGCACTCGCGGGTGGAAGTCGTGGCTGGAGCGCCGCCGCGCTTCAGACTGACGCAACGCCCGAAGACGCGAGCCCGGTCGCCGATGTGATTGGCACGCCGGCAGACGAACCGGACGAGGACACGGCTGACCTTGAGACTGAGGATGTCGGCACCCCAGTGGCCGAGGTCGGGGTCCGCTCGCCGTACGCTCAGACCATCGCCCAAGGGCTCGCCTTCATCGAGGATGGCTCGCTCGTCTGGCGGGTCCGCCAGGTCTCGCCGCCACCGGAAGAGGAGGCCGAGTCCGTGGTCGGCCCCTCGTCGTTCAACCTCCAGATCAGCGGCGACTCCGTGATCCGCAACGATGTCACGCTGAAGCGCGCCCGGCTGGAAGTCGGGGAGGGCTTCTACCGGTCCGCCGACGATCCCTACACCCTTCGCTCGGAGGGGGACGACCCTTCCCGCGTCTGGTTCATCGAGTTGGTTCCGGCGGATGCCGAGGCTCCTGGGGATGGCGACATCATCTTCACCAGCGATCCCCTCGACATCGATCCCCTTTCCAACGCTACCTACGACATGGAGTTGGTCCGCAATGTCCTCCTCCCGGGGGAGGAGGCGGATCTCCCCGCCCGCACTGGTCCTGCATTGATCATGGTGACCTTCGGCAGTATCGAGACCTCCAGCGGGACGGATGGGCCGACCACCCTGGATCGGGGCACGGGCCAGGTCGCCGAGGATGACTTGACGCTGAGCAACACCGGCACTGAACCTGCCGTCTACGTGGTCGCCGCCCTCGGCGACCGCGTCCTCGACCCGGGGGAGGAACCGGACACCGGGACGGATGCTGACACAGCGGCGGCGACGGACGATGCCACGCCTGGCGCCGACGATACGGCTTCCGTCGATGATCCTGACGCCGATACGGACGAAGACGGACTCACCGACGCCGACGAGGCCGACCTGGGAACCGATCCGGCTGACCCCGACAGTGATGCCGACGGCCTTACGGACGGTGATGAGGTCAACGAGTTCGTGACCGATCCTCTCAACCCGGACAGTGACGGCGACGGCTTGGCCGACGGCGACGAGGTCAACGTCTACTTCACCGGCGTCGGCAACCCCGATAGCGACGCCGACGGCTTCACCGACGGTGAGGAAGTGCTCACCGCCGGTACCGATCCCAACGACCCCGACAGCTTCCCGTAGCGCGGAGCTGAGCCGATCCGATCGAATGATGCCGGGGCGCCCCGCGATCGCGGAGCGCCCCGGCCGCTGCCCAACTCCCACTGGAGCCACCACGCCATCGCTCCTGGCGATGAGCTCTAGGAGCGCCTCCCTAGCCGATGGAATTGTTACGTCAACATCGAGGCCAGCCGGCCACCGTCGCGCCCGTTCCGCCAGGGGTGCTCTCAGTCTCCCGCGAGGCACCAGCTCCGCCCAGCGACAGGCGACAGCGTTGGATCGGCGTCGGCTTGGTCACGCTTGCTGGTGCCGGCTACGCCGTCCAGAGCATCCTTGCGAAAGTGGCCTACGACGACGGGGCAGACGTGCCGACGGTGCTCGGGGTGCGCTTTGGCGTGGCCAGCCTGCTCGTCTGGACGGTCGTCCTGGCGTTGCGCAGGCAGCGCTGGCCGCCGCTTCGCGTCCCGCCTCTCCAGGCGCTCGGGTTCGCCGTGCTCGGTCTCTTGTTCGTCACCAACGCGCTTTTCGCCTACCTCGCGTTGACGGATCTGCCCGCCGGCACCACCACCCTATTGATCTTTGTCTTCCCGGCCCTGGTCGTGCTCTGGTCGCGACTGCTCTTTGGGGAGCGGTTGGGCCGGCTCAAACTCGGCTGTCTCGCGCTTGGGTTGGTGGGTTGCGTGCTGACCGTGGATCCCGTCGCCGTCTTCGCCGCTGGGTCCGCCGTCAGCCTCGCGGGCGTGGGCTGGGCGCTGCTCTCGGCGCTCAGCAACTCCTGGTACGCCACCCTCGCCGGCCCGATCGGTCGCGGTAGGCCCGGCTTGACCGCCGCAGCCTACAGCCTGCCTGTCACCGCCGCCTGCTTCCTCGCCTACCTCGCCGCCCGGGGTGGCCCCAGTGGCGACATCGGCGGTGCCGGTTGGCTTGCTTGCCTGGGGGTTGGTGCGCTCGCCGGGCTCTCCGTCTGTGCGGTCCTGACCGGCATCGCCCGGATCGGTTCTAGCCAGACCGCCATCGTCTCCACCAGCGAGCCCGCCATCGCCGTGCTCCTCGGCGCCCTGGTCCTTGGCGAGTCGGTAAAGTCCATCACTCTCCTCGGTGGCGCCTGCATCGCCGCCGCCATTGTTCTCCTCAGCCGGGCAGCGCCAGCGACACCCTGAAGCCTTGTCATCGGCCTTCTGGCAGCCCTCGTGTGGTCGAAGAGGGGCGGATCTCCCCACGCGCCCACATCGCAGAGGAGACGCGCCTCGACGCCGCGCCGCGCAGCCTGTTGGCGACGGGCGGTGCCTCTGTTCTACGGGATTCGGTAGATCGCCTGGTCCTCCGTGACCGCCTACCCGTGCTCAGCTCTGGAAGGGCTGCCGAGGGTGAGCCCGGGGATGCATCCCCGGGCTCGCTCGCGCCGAAAAGAATGCCTCCAATTCAGACGGATTCGGTATCACTTGTCGCGCCCGCCCCGGCGTTGGCAGCGTGAAACGCTCCCGTTACGCTCCGCTGACCTCGATCGTCGCCACCGTCCCGCTGTCGAGATCACAGACGCGGATCGCGTGGTTGTTGGTGTCGGCGACGTAGATCCGGCGTCCGGCGACGCTGAGGCCGACGGGCTCCCAGAACCGCGCCTGGCTTCCGGCACCGTCCTCCAGCCCCGGATCGCCGCTCCCGAAGCAGGAGACGATGGTCCGAGTTGCTGGGTCCAGGCGCTTGATCTTGTGGTTGTAGGCGTCCGCCACGTAGACCGCGCTGCCGCCGTTCTCCCGGATCGCGCTCACCCCGAGGACGTGCTGCAGCCGCGCTTGATCCCCGGTGCCGTCGATGTCCCCGAAGTCGAACAGCCCGCGCCCGACCAGGCGCCGGACCCGATCGGCGGCCGGGTCGACGCGACGCACGGAGCTGGTCTCGCTGTCCGCAACATAGAGCAGGCCGTCCAGTTCCGTCAGCCCACTCGGCTGGGCGAACGTCGCCTCGGCCAGCGGCCCGTCGTGGATCGACTCCGCACCCGTGCCTGCCACCGGCTCCACGTGCCCCGAGGGGATGTTCAGCGCCCAGAGTTGGTGCGCCCCCGCCATCGCGATCCATAGCTGGTCCCCGACCAGGGTCAGATCCCAGGGCGACGAGAGCGCCGTCTCCCGTGCCGGTCCGCCGCGCCGCTGGTAGGTCTGCTCTCCGGTCCCAGCGATCGTGCTGATTCGACCGTCCGCAAGGTCCACGGCGCGGATCGCGTGGTTCTCCGTGTCCGCCACGTACAGGATCTGCCCGCTGCCTTCCAGCGCCAGCCCTTGCGGCAACCGGAACCGGGCCGTCTCCGCCGGGCCGTCCTCCAGCCCGGCCTCACCCGATCCCAATACCCGGGTTATGCGACCGTTCAGATCGGTGATGAGTACCCGGTGGTGGCCGGTGTCAGCGACGAAGAGGCGACCACGGTCCGCATCGGCGAGCACCTTGGCGGGGAACCGCAGCACCTCGCTCGGCTCCGGTAGCGGCGCGAGCGGCATCGGTCGTCGGTCAATCGCGCCCTCCGCGTCGAACCGGGCAATCGCGTCGGCGAGCACCTCCCGGACCGGTTCGAGTGGAAACTCCCCCTCATGCTTGCCGAAGACTCTGCCGAGCGGATCCACGAACATCAGGGTCGGCCAGGCCCGGACGGCGTAGCCCTGCCAGACTGCGAAGTCGGCATCGTTGACGACCGGGTGGTGCAGCTCGAGCCGCTGGATGGCCGCGCGCAAATTGGCCGACACCTTCTCGGCCGGGAACTTGGCGGAGTGGACTCCGATCACGACCAGCTCGTCGGCGAACTCGTGCTCCAACTCCCGCAACTGCGGGAGGATGTGGATGCAGTTGATTCAGCAATAGGTCCAGAAGTCCAGGATCACCAGCTTGCCGCGCAGGTCCTTCATGGAGAGCGGTGCGGAGTTGAACCATTTCAGCCCGGCCGGGAACTCGGGGGCACGCACAGTGCCGGCGTAGGGGTTGACCATGGTCCTCTGCCTTCTCTCTTCAACGCTCCGCCAGCCGCCGCCAGGGTGCGAGCCCAAGTGCCGTGGTGCATCACGACGCCCAAGGGGCGACGACGAGCCGCCTCGTCCGGAGTCTATCGCACCCCCCTGAGCCGTTGGCGCACCTGGACATCGTGACGAGATTCACGGGGAACGGCGTGGCGCACCGTCCCGGATGTAGAATGGCCGTCATCCGGGTTCGGAATGGGCTTCCTCGCGTGGCCCGCCGCGACCGCGATTCCCGGCGTCGGCCGCTCGTTGCCGAGCCCGGCGGTCGCCTACCTGGAGCCAGACCGCTCGTGGAAACCAGCCCGCTCGTAAAGTGAGGCCCGATGACCCGGCTCTACCGCCTCGCCGTCGCCAGTGTCCTCAGCACCTTCGCCCTCATCGTCTTCGGCAACGTCACCCGGGTCAGTGAGTCCGGCATGGGCTGCGCCGACGACTGGCCCCGCTGTCAGGGCAAGTGGTACCCGCCGCTGGAACTGCAGCCGATCATCGAGTACACCCACCGCACCATCGCCGCCTACCTTGGCCTCCTTGTGCTCGTCGTGGCGGTCGGAACCCTGCTGGTCCGGGGCACCCGCAAGCGGACGAAGGTGACCGCCTGGACAGCGTTCGGTCTCGTGATCTTCCAGGCCCTGCTCGGCGCAGTCACCGTCTGGCGGGAGCTGCCGGCCGATGTTGTCACCGCCCACCTCGGCACCGCCGAGCTGTTCTTCGGCCTCACCCTGCTGACGGCCTACTTCGTCGCGATGGACCGGGGCGCGCCTCGCTGGCTCGTCCGCGCCGGGGATGCTCCCGGCATGCCGCGGGATCGGACCTTCCTGCACGTCGCCCAGGCCGGCGCCCTGGTCATCTTCCTGCTGATCCTCTCGGGTGGCGCCACGAGCACCACGGGTGCGGCGCTGGCCTGCGACCAATGGCCCCTTTGCCGGAGCGGTCAGGTCGTGCCAGACCAGACCTCCCGCTTCACCTGGATTCATCTCGGCCACCGTGCTGTCGCCGTGATTGGGATCTTGGCCGTGGCCGGGGTCACGCTGGCGACCCTACGCCGTCCTGTCGCGGCGGAAGTGCGACGTCTCGCCTGGATCGCCTGCGGCCTGATCGGCGTCCAATCCCTCATCGGCGCCGCCTACGTGATCAGCTTTGGTGACGCCTGGCTCAGCTCGCTCCACCTGGCGGCTGCCACCCTGCTCTGGGCGACGATGGTCGGGATCGTGGTCGTGGCTCGACGGACATGGGAAGAGGAACCGGGCGTCCTCGACGTCAGCTCACCCACTCGCCGCCCGGTCGGCGGCGGAACCGTTTCGATGCCCAGTCAGCCCGTGCTCCAGATGAGTGCCCAGCCCGCACCCACTGCCTCGGGCACGCAAGCCCTTCGCCTGAATGGCTCCGGCTCCGGTGCCGGTGTGGCCTTCGCCGCCGCCTACCCGCGCGTTACCCTCCCGTTGCCGGACCTGCGCCGGGCCGGTGCGGTCGCCTCGGATTACGTCGCTCTCACCAAGCCAGGGATCCTGACCCTGCTGCTGGTGACCACCCTCGGGGCGATGCTGGTCGCTGCGGAGGGGATACCGCCCTTCGGCCTGGTCCTCGCCACGCTTATCGGCGGGGCGCTGGCGGCCGGCGGGGCGAACGCGCTCAACTGCTATCTGGACCGGGACATCGACGCGATCATGCCGCGCACGAGCCGTCGGGCGACGGCCGCTGGTCGGATCAGCCCCCAGGCCGCGCTCACCTTTGGCGTCACGTTGACCGCCGTCGCCACCTTGGAGTTGGGACTCCTCGTCAACTGGCTGGCCGCCGGGTTGGCCCTCGCCGGCAACCTCTACTACGTCTTCGTCTATACCAAGTGGCTCAAGCGAACCACGCCCCAGAACATCGTGATCGGCGGTGCGGCCGGGGCGGTCCCGCCGCTCGTCGGTTGGGCGGCGGCCACCGGCGGGCTCTCCCCGGCGGCCTGGGTCCTCTTCGCGGTGATCTTCTACTGGACGCCGCCCCACTTCTGGTCGCTGGCGCTGCTCAAGCAGGGGGAGTACGGCCGCGTCTGCATCCCGATGCTGCCGGTCGTTGCCGGGGAGCAGGAGACCCGGCGCCAGATCGTGCTCTACTCTGTGCTGCTGGCGGCGGTGGCGCTTCTGCTGGTGCCGCTCGGGCTTGGCTGGCTCTACCTGATCGCCGCGCTGGCCCTGAACGGTGCCTTCCTCGGCATGGCCGTCCGCCTTTACCATGCTCCCAGCAAGCGCCTGGCCCGGCACCTGTTCATGTTCTCCCTCTGGTACCTCGCCCTCATCTTCGCCGCCGCCGTCGCGGACCGGCTCATCCTGGCGTAGCACCGGGCTGGCTATTTGATGAATCGCCACATCGTTCCCCGCTCGGATCAATGCGTGCCGGCGGTCCTCAGGCCCTAACGTTGCTGCTGAGGTGACGAACGAGGACTCCTCACTCCATGCCCAACCTCGACCCTGCTGACCTCGTCGCGTTCCTCCGCTCCCTGCGAGCCATCCGGGAGTTCCGCCCGGATCCGATCCCCCAACAGGTTGTGGATGACATCCTGGAGGTTGGTCGGTGGTCCGTCAGCGCGGTCAATCGTCAGCCGTGGGAGTTCGTCGTCATCCGGAGCCGGGGAACTTTAGACGCGTTGGCGGGGATCGATGGGTCCGCCGGGCATCTCGCTGGCGCTTCTCTCGGGATCGTGCTGGTCATGGCCGGAAAGAACGTGACCCAGGAGACCTACGACGAGGGGCGGCTCAGCGAGCGGATGATGCTGGCCGCCGCCGCGCACAGCGTGGACTCCAGCATCGGTTGGTTCCGGTCAAGTGGAACTGATCGGGTGAAGGACCTCCTCGGTATTCCCGCGGAGCGCACCGTCCGCACCGTCCTCTCCTTCGGTTATCCAGACCAGGCCGCCCAGTCCGCGAGGCCGAAGCGTGACCAAGCCCGCAAGCCCCTTGCCCAGTTGGTCCACGACGAGCGGTTCGCCTAGGGGACGGGTTTCGACGGCAAGCGCCTGTCCGCCGACACGGTCGTGGCCAAGCCGGCGCCCCTGCACCAGGACCGCCCAGTTGCGTACACTATCGCGAGCACAGCCGACGGCCTGGCGGTCTGACCGGCCGGGCGCGGCGTTGGGGATGGCGGGGAGGGGCGGCTATAGCCGCCAGTTGACGAGGAGCGCGAGGCGGCGTGGATCTGTTTTCCCAAATCTTTAGCATCATCGTGATTGACCTGGTCCTCTCAGGGGACAACGCGGTCGTGATCGGGATGGCGGCGCGGCGGCTCTCGCCGGTAAACCGTCGGCGGGCGATCATCTTCGGCGGGGCTGGCGCCATCGGCCTCCGCATCCTGTTCACCGCCATGGCCGCCCTTCTGCTAGGGGTTCCCTACCTCCAAGCCGCTGGCGGTGTGCTGCTGCTCTGGATTGCCTACAAACTCGTCAAGCCGCATGACCACGAGGCCCACGTCAGCGAGGCGGATACCCTCAGTCAGGCAATTCGAACCATCATCCTGGCTGACGTGGTGATGAGCCTTGATAACATCCTCGCCGTCGGTGGCGCTGCCCACGGTAACCTCTGGCTGCTGCTCTTTGGCCTGGCGCTCTCGATTCCGATCATCCTGTTCGGCAGCGAGATCGTTGCTCGGCTCTTAGGGCGGTATCCGATCCTCGTCTACGTCGGCGCCGTCGTCCTCATCCTCACAGCGGTGGGGATGATCCTGGAAGACAAGCTGATCCACAACGTCTACGAGGCATCGGCCATGGAGACGACGCTCCTCTCCGCCGTCGCTGCCGCAGTGGTGATCCTGCTCGGACGCCGCCATCGGGGAGGGCGCCTGGAACCTCTCGCCTAACCCTCCGGACCTTGTCGTCCCGGGCCACTAGCTGATTGTAGCTAAAGTAACAAAATGCACGGGTGATTGACAGTCTTGGCACGAATCCACTCGGGAGATCCCGGCGTAGATAGGGATGAGAGCGTCGCCCCAACCAACCCGATGCTCTCTCCCCGAACATGTGGAGCGCCGCACACGCTCCACACCCCTCCCTTCCCGCACGGGCCCGGCCGCAAGGCCGGGTCCGTGTTTTTAAGGTCGACAGGGTTGAGGCCCATCGAACCTCGATCCGTGCCGAATGCCGCCACACTCTGATGCCCCCATGTCCATGCCTCGTACGCCGGGGTCCCAGCTAAACCTTCTCCAGCTAGCCCACCGTGGGGGCCATTTCCCAGCCCATGCGGGACGACCCCGGTCGGGCCACTCCAGCTGCTCTTCCAATACCATCTGCGTCTTCTGGCTACTTGCAGTGCCATGGAGCCGGTGCTACGATGCGCTCCGGGTGTGTCCGTACACCTTTATATGGGGGCAGATGCACGATGCAGGCGCAACAGCTCTGGCAGGCGGTGTTGGGCGACATGGAGGTTCGCCTCACCAAGAACGCCTTCGACCACTGGCTGCGCCACACCAGCATCGTCGGCTTTCAGGATGATGTTGCCACGGTCGCCGCGGCCAATGCCTTCAGCGCGTCCACCCTTCAGGCTCGCTACGCCGGCCAGATCGAGCGCGCCGTCTCCGACATCGTCGGCCGCCCGATTCGGGTCCAGTTCACCGTCCGAGGGGCCGCGGCTCCCGATCCCATCGACGCCGACGAGGAGGACCAGGCAGAGACCGACTCCTCTCCCCAGGCCCGGGAGACCGCTGCTCTCCTTGCGGCCGGTGCGCGCTCCCTTTTTGGCGACCAAACACCGTCCCCTGCCGAGGCTCGGGGACACGGCCGCCCCCCGGCGCCACGCTCCCGGTCCGCCCCCGTCACGGTCCGCCGTGACGAAGGGGTGCCTGCTACAGTTCGCCGAGCTCCGGGACCCAGCAAGCAACTCGCCTTGGCCGCCGCCCCGACCCACGGTCTCAACCCGCGCTACGTCTACGAGAGCTACGTCGTGGGCTCGTCCAACCGGTTTGCCCACGCCGCCTCCCTCTCCGTTGCGGAGCATCCCGGCGGCAAGTTCAACCCGTTCTTCGTCCACGGTGGGGTCGGTCTTGGCAAGACCCACCTGCTCCACGCTGTGGGTCACCGGGCCCTGGAGATCGATCCGGACCTGACCATCGCCTACGTCTCGTCCGAGAAGTTCACCAACGACCTGATCAACGCGATCCGCGCCCAGCGGATGGAAGAGTTCCGTGCCCGCTACCGCACCATCGACATCCTGATGATCGACGACATCCAGTTCATCGCCGGCAAGGAGAGTACGCAGGAAGAGTTCTTCCATACGTTCAACGCGCTCTACCAGAGCGGCAAGCAGGTCATTATCACCAGCGACAAGCCGCCTAAGTCCATCTCTGCGTTAGAGGATCGCCTCCGCTCCCGCTTCGAGGGCGGGCTGATCGCGGATGTCCAGTTCCCGGACTACGAGATGCGCACCGCCATCCTCCGCACCAAGGGTGAGGAGCTTGGCGTCTCTGTCCCGGCCGATGTGGTCGAGTACGTGGCCCAGAAGGACCAGTCCAACATTCGCGAGTTGGAGGGGGCGCTGAACAAAATCCTGGCCCTCTCCCAAATTACTGACCGCCCGCTCACCCTCCAGTTGGCGATGGAGGCCCTGACCGATGCCGCAATCGGCGCCCGCCGCGCCAAGACCACCCCGACGGGCGTCGTCGATGCGGTCGCGGCCTACTACGGGGTGGCCCTCAAGGACATCAAAGGCCGGGCCCGGACCAAAGAGATCGTGCTTCCCCGCCAGGTCGCGATGTACCTCGTGAGGGAGGAGACCGGCGCTTCCCTTGTCGACATCGGC
>JAUJMG010000471.1 GCA_030446955.1 Thermomicrobiales bacterium | reverse complement strand
CCGGAGGCGATCACCGGCACGTTGACGGCGGCGCCGACCGCTTCCAGGAGCGGCAGATCGTAGCCGTCCCGGGTTCCGTCGCGGTCCATGCTGGTGAGTAGGATCTCGCCGGCGCCGCGGCGGGCTGCCTCGGACGCCCATCCGACCGCGTCTAGCCCGGTCGGCCACCGGCCGCCGTGGGTGTAGACGCCCCAACCGCGGCCGTCGGAGTTTCGGCGGGCGTCGATGGCGACAACCATGCACTGCCGGCCGAAGACGTCGGCGCCGGCGGAGATCAGGGCGGGGTCCTGGATCGCGGCGGTGTTGAGCGAAACCTTGTCCGCGCCGGCGCTCAGCAATTCCCGCATGTCCGCGACGGAGCGCACGCCCCCGCCGACCGTCAGCGGGATGAAGACCTGATCGGCCGTGCGCTCGACGACGGCCGTCATGGTACGGCGGCTGTCGGAGCTGGCGGTGATGTCGAGGAAGACGAGTTCGTCGGCGCCCTCGGCGTTGTAGAACGCCGCCAGTTCCACCGGATCCCCGGCGTCCCGCAGATCGACGAAGGAGACCCCTTTGACGACACGGCCGTCGGTCACGTCCAGGCACGGGATCACGCGCCGGGTCAGGGTGGTCGTGCCGCCGGGGGAGGGTTGGCCGGCAATCTGCTCCTGCTCTAGCACGGTGCCGCCTCCACGCTCTCAGCCAAGCGAATGGCCGCCGCCAGGTCGACCCGCCCGTCGTAGATCGCGCGGCCGACGATCACGCCCGCGGCGCCGGTTTCGGCCACCCGGCCGATGTCGTCCGGCGACCCCACGCCGCCCGAGGCGATGACCTGGGCATCGAGCGCGGCGACGAGGTCCCGGAGCGCGGGGAGGTTGGGACCGCTCAGCGTTCCGTCCCGCCGGATGTCCGTGAAGACGAAGTGACGGACCCCGACCGATTGGAGACGGAGCGCTGCCTCCGCTGCCGGGACATCCGTCTGGTCGAGCCAGCCGTCGGCGGCGAGCTTGCCATCCCGCGCGTCGAGGGCGACGGCGATCTTGTCTCCCCAGCGCTCCACCGCGCAGGAGACGAGGTCCGGGTCGCGCAGCGCCGCCGTCCCCAGGACGACGCGATCCACGCCGTGGTCAAAGGCAGCGGCGAGGTGTTCCTCCATGCGGAGCCCGCCGCCGAGCTGGATCTTGGCGTCGACGGCGTGCCGGATCCGGAGGAGGGCGTCGGTGTTGACCGGCTCGCCAACCACCGCGCCGTCGAGGTCGACAACATGGATCCACCCAGCACCGGCATCAGCCCAGCGACGGGCGGCGTCTGTGGGATCGGCATCAAAGGCCGTCTCGCGGTCGAAGTCACCCTCGACTAGACGGACGCAACGGCCGGCTCGGATATCGATGGCGGGGTAGATGATCACAATGCCCCTCCGACCGGAGCGGCAACAGGCGTCCCAGGCGCGGGACACACGGTCGCAACGAAGGCGCGGACGAGCGCGAGCCCGTCCGGCCCGCTCTTCTCCGGGTGGAATTGGGTTCCCCACACGTTGTCGCGGACGACGATGCTTGGGAAGCGCCCCCCATAGTCGGCGACCGCCGCCACGTCCTTCTGGTCGGCAGGCTCCGCGACGTAGGAGTGGACGAAGTAGTAGTGCCGCTCGTCGCCCGCGTGCCCCAACGGGCCGGCCCGGACGATCCGCGAGCGGTTCCAGCCCATGTGCGGCACCTTGACCGGGCCATTGAGGGAGCGGATGCGGCCGCGGAGCAGACCGAGCCCGGCGGTGTCTCCCTCCTCTTGATGCTCGAAAAGCAGCTGCATCCCGAGGCAGATGCCGAGGAACGGCTTGCCGCCCTCCACCGCCTCCCCGATCGCCCCGGTCATCCCCAGATCCCGGAGCCGGTCCATCGCGTGCCCCGCCGCGCCAACTCCTGGCAGGACCACCGCGTCGGCGGCGGCGACCATCGCCGGGTCGGCCGTGATGACCGTCTCCGCCCCTGCTGCTTCAAGCGCCCGGCGGATCGAGCGGAGGTTGCCGGCGCCGTAGTCGATGACGGCGATCATGCCAGGAGTCCTTTCGTGGAGGGAACGCGGGCCGGGTCGCCGGTGACACGGGTGGCATCGCGGAGGGCGAGCGCGCCCGCCTTGAAGATCGCCTCGGCGGCGTGGTGGGCGTTGCGGGACCGCAGGAGATCGACGTGCATCGTCAACGCGGCGTTGGTCGCCAGAGCCCGCCAGAACTCCTCGACCAGGCTGGCGGCGAAGGCGGCGCCGATGGTCGGCTCGGGCATCGCCGCCTCGAAGTGGAGAAACGGGCGGCCGGAGCAGTCCACCACCACGCGGGCCAGGGCCTCGTCCAGTGGCGCGTAGGCGTGCCCGTAGCGGGCGACCCCGGCCCGATCCCCCAAGGCCTGGCGGAGCGCCTGGCCGAGCGCGATCCCCACATCCTCGACGGTGTGGTGCGGGTCCATCGCCGCGTCGCCGGAGCAACGGACGTCGAGGTCGAAGCGACCGTGGCGGCCGAGGGCGTCCAGCATATGGTCGAAGAAGAGGACGCCAGTCTCGGCGCGCACATCCCCGTTGCCGTCCAGATCCAGCGTCAGGCGGATCTCCGTTTCGGCGGTGGCGCGCTCGATGGCGGCGCGGCGGAAGCGGGCGACGGCCTGGCTCACGCGCCCATCCCTCCTGCCCGTTCCCGGAGTACCGATTCCAACTCGTGCAAGAAGGCCTCGTTCTCCTCCGTCGTGCCGATGCTCACCCGGAGGCAGTCGACGAGGCCAAGCGACGGGTTGGAGAAGTGGCGGACGTGGATCCCCCGCGCGGCGAGCGTGGCGACGACCGGCCCGGCGTCGGGGACGGGAAGGTGGGCGAGCAGGAAGTTGGTGGCGGACGGGAACGGCTCGACTCCCGGCATCTCGCGAAGCTGGTCCGCGAGGGCGTCCCGGTCGGCGACGATGCGGGCAACGATGCCGCGTAGATACGCGAGGTCGTCCAGGGAAGCGACGGCGGCGGCGGTCGAGGCGGCGGAGACGTTGCAGAAGGCCGGCGTGACCCGCCAGAGGTGGGGCATCAGCGGGGCAGGGAAGACGCCGTAGCCGACGCGCATCCCTGCCAGACCGGCGAACTTGCTCAACGTGCGAAGGACAACTAGATTCGGGTGGCGGTCCATCAGCGGCAGGGAGGAGTTGCCGCTGAACTCGGCGTACGCCTCGTCCACGGCCACCAGGCAGGGCGCGTCGGCGATCACGCGCTGGACGGTTGCCGGATCGAAGAGGTTGCCGGTCGGGTTGTTCGGATTGCAGATCAGGACCAGCTTCGTCCGCGGGGTGATCGCGGCAAGGATCGCCTCCGCGTCGAGCGCGAAACTGGGAGCAGGACCGAGGGGGACATTGACGACCTCCCCGCCGTGGAGCGAGAAGAGCGGCCGGTAGACCCCGAAGGTGGGCTCGGAGATGATGACCTGGTCGCCCGGGTCCAGCAGCAGCATCGCCAGGTTGGTCAGGACGTCGTCCAGCCCCGCGCCGGGAACGATCTGCTCGACAGGCGCCCCTGTGTAGCCGGAGAGCGCCGTCCGTAGCTCGATGGCCTCAAAGTCCGGGTAGCGGTGGGTCTGGTCGAAGCTCGCGAGCGC
>JAUJMG010000092.1:8098-12575 GCA_030446955.1 Thermomicrobiales bacterium | reverse complement strand
GTCGAGAGCGATCGCTGCGGCGAGGGCAAACTCCGTGTTGCGCCCTCCGATACCCTCGCCACGCACCGTCACGGTCGCTTCGCCACCGCCAAGCAAGACATCAACGTCCGCCTCAGCCCGATTGGCGGTCTCGACCCACGCCCGTCCGAGGTCGGATGCCTCACCATGGCGCTCGCTCCACACCACTCGTGCCCGATATCCGTCAACCTCCGCAGCCCGCGCGGCCGCGTCCACCGCAGTCTGGTTGTCGCCCACGACAACGAGGGTATCCGATCCCTCATCTGGCGCCAGTTCCCGCTCCTGGTCCCGGACGGCCCGCAGCACGCCGACAACGGAGGTCGGCACTCGAGCCATGAGGTCGTACTTGGCCAAGATCTTTAACGCCATCTCCGGACGCTGGTCATCCGGGATGGTGGGACCGCTGGCGATCACCCTCGGGTCGTTGCCGAGCACGTCGGAGAGCAGAAGGGTAACCACGGTTGCGGGACCTGCTGCCCGCCGTAGTCCCCCACCCTTCACCAGGCTCAGCGGAGTCCGGACCGCATTCAGGTCGTCGATGGGCGCACCAGCACGCAGGAGTAGGTCAGTGACCGCCGCCAGATCGGTCAGTGTCACGGGCGGCCGCGGCGCTTCCAGCAAGGCGGAACCGCCGCCGGAAATCAGCGCCACGACCACATCGTCCGATCCCAGGCCTGTAACGAGATCCAAAACCTCCCGTGTCGCACGGACTCCCCGCTCGTCCGGAATCGGATGGGCCGCCTCAGTAACGCGGACGCGCTTTGGCCGCTCACCCTCCGCATGCCCGTCCTTGGTGATGATCAACCCGTCAGAGATCAGGTCCCCCAGGGCGCCCTCCAACCCGAGCGTCATCCCGACTGCCGCCTTGCCGACGCCGACCGTCACCAGTCGACCAGGCACCAGTACTCGCCGCCCGCCGACAACGACGGCATTCCCATCCCGCTGCACGTGCCGTCGGACGGCGGCCCCAGGTTCGACCGCCGCCAGTGCCTTGCGAAACCACGCCTCAATGCTCTGCCGGACAGCGGCGAGGTCACGATCCACGTCAGACATCAATCCGCCCTGTTCTCCCCGGAATGCCACCATCCGCTCGGCAGATCCGCACGTGCGACTCGGCAGGTCCACCGGATCCCCAGCGAGGGGGTCAATCCGGGACGATCAAGCCTCCCGGGACGCCTGAAGCGCTTCCAACACTTGGGCAAGATCGGGAGGCAGCGGCGCCTCGAACGTTACTTCCCGGCCGTCCATCAGGCGGAGGCCGAGTTTGGCAGCATGCAAGAACTGGCGCGATACCTGGGGCTCGTTGCCGGATTCACCTGCGCCGCGACGACGCCCGTACACCGGGTCACCGACGACCGGGTGACCGATGAACGCCAGGTGCACACGAATCTGGTGCGTTCTGCCCGTTTCGATCTCGACGTCAAGGAGGGAGGAGGTCGGGAATCGCTCGCGCACCGCGAAGTGAGTCACTGCGCGGCGTCCACGTGCAGTCACCGCCATCCGCTGCCGCTGTGCAGGGTCGCGCCCGATGGGGGCATCAACGGTCGCCTCGTCGTCCACGACGACACCGCTCACCAGCGCGATGTAGCCTTTCCGCACCGAGCGGTCATTCCACTGAGCCACGAGGGCGTTGCGGGCCCGGTCCGTCTTCGCCACCACCATCAGCCCTGACGTGTCCTTATCCAGACGGTGGACGATGCCGGGCCGGTTAGAACCGGCGATGGCGATATCTGGGGCGTGGGCGAGCAACGCATTGACCAGCGTGCCCCGGGGGTGGCCGGGCGCTGGATGAACCACCATGCCGGCCGCCTTATTCAGCACGATCAGATCCGCGTCCTCATGGACAATGTCGAGCGGAATCGCCTCCGGTTCGAGATCGTCATCGACGAGAGGCGGCGCATCGACAACCACGACCTCCCCCGGAGTCATCTTGAAGGCGGCCCGCCGGGGCTCTCCATCCACGCGAACCCGACCCGCATCGATGAGTTGTTGCACATAGGAGCGGCTTAAGTCGCGCAGCGCCTCGGTCACGAAGCGATCCAGGCGAACGTTGGTGTGCTCCCGCCCCGGGCGCAATTCGACCAAACCGCCGAGGCTCGCGTCAAACTCCTCGCCGGTCGCTAAAACCGCATCCTCATCGTCGGCGATTGCCTCTAACGACTCCGCATCATCCATCTTTATGACCTCTCCGCCGCGGGCGGCGCGGCTGAAGGATGCGGCTCGGCGGCAGGAGCCCGGTCCGAATCCCCAGGCGCTCCCGCAGGTTCAGCCGGCTCCACCATGAGATGCCAGGCAAGCAACACCACGCCGACCGAGATAGCGCTATCGGCAACGTTGAACTTCGGCCAGATACCCACGGCAACAAAGTCGACCACGTAGCCTAGCCGGATCCGGTCTATGAGGTTGCCTGCGGCACCGCCGAGCAAGAGGGTCATGCTGGCGGTCAAGGCGGCGGATGGCTCCCGAACTGTGAGGTAGTACGCAAGGAGGCCACCGAGCACGATGGCCGCTAACCCCGTCAGGAGCGCTCCCTGGCCCCTGAGCACCCCAAAGGCCGCCCCGGTATTCTCCACGTATTCGAAGGCCAGCACCGGCTCGATAATGCCCCAGCGATGGTCCGACCGTTGGGGACCGAGCTGTGCCACCACTGCCCACTTCGTCAACTGGTCCAGGACCAGCACGGCGAGCGAGCCGGTAAGGAGCCAACCAAGCCGCGGACGGGCGTACCCTTTGCCCTTGATCGTTTCTGCCGCGGAGCGCTGGCTACCGGCCGGCGCGGAGGGCTTGCTCGCGTTCAATCTGGGACTGGCATTCGATGTCGTAGCGGACGTAAGGAAAGGCTTCCAGCCGCTCGGCGTTGATCGGCTTGCCGCAGCGCTGGCAAATTCCGAACTGCTCGGTATCAAGCCGATCAAGCGCCTCGGTCACCTGCGCCAAGATGTCTCGCAAGTCGCCACTAACGGCCAGGATCCGCTCCTGCTCCATCACGTTGCTGCCATCTTCCGCCAGGTGGTTTCCCAGCCCCCCCAGGTTCTGCTCCTGCTGGGCACCTAACTGTTGAAGCTCGCTATCAAGCCGGTCCAGATCAGTCTGCACCTCATCCCGGCGGGCCAAGAGTGAGGTCCGCAACGATTCTCGTGTCGCCGTATCCATATCCTCGACCATTTCCCCTTTCGTCCAACGTGCGCTCTCCCAGGTCATCGCCGGAGCCAAGCCGGCCAAGCCGTATCGTGGCACGTCCGGCGGATGGTAGCACAGCGCTCCTCCGGGTCGGCCCTGCCGGCACATACCAGCCCCCGTATACTCCAGGACGAACGGGAGAAAGCCCGTCACACGTGGCGGCGGGCAGATACCGGCCGGGGAGATTGATGACCGACGATGGGCTCCGCCTCGTCATTGCCGGGGGCGGTACCGGCGGGCATGTCCTGCCTGCGCTGGCGGTGATGGAAGAACTGCGTGAGCGTGATTTGGCGCTTCGCCCGCTCTGGATCGGCAGCACAGCCGGTGTCGAACGCGAATCCGCACAGCGCGCCGGGATCCCTTACCAGGCAATCGCGACGGGAAAACTGCGGCGGTACCTATCTGCCCAGACGCCAGTCGATGCCGCACGGATTCCACTGGGAGCCTTACAGGCATGGAGGCATCTTCGCCGGCATCGGCCCCACGTAGTCCTGAGTACCGGGGGATTTGTCAGCGTGCCGACCGTAGTGGCTGCGGCTCGCCAGGCCCCCATCCTCACCCATGAACAGACTGCGATCCTCGGTCTCGCCACCCGGATCAATGCGCGATTCGCCGACGTTCTGGCCGTCTCCTACGACGAGACTGCGGCCGTCGCCACCTCGCGCCACCAGCGCGTGGTCGTCACCGGGAACCCCGTCCGCGCCTCACTGCAACGAGGGGATGCTCGGCGGGGCCGCGCCCACTTCGGTTTCAGTGAAGACCTGCCGTTACTGTACGTCACCGGCGGAGCCCGGGGCGCAACCCCCCTCAACGAGCGAATCGCCGCGCTGCTCTCGAACCTGCTGCACCAGTGCCAGATCCTGCACCAAACGGGACCAGCTTCCGCCAACGCGGATGCCGCCCACTTAGCACGCCTGCGAGAAGACCTTCCCGAGCCGCTGCGAGCGCGTTATCACGTGCTTGAGTTTGTGCGTGACGAGTTGCCAGATGTCTACGCCGCGACGGATCTCGTTCTCAGCCGGGCCGGCGCTGGCACCGTGGCCGAGCTTGCCTATCTCGGTAAGCCCGCCGTGCTCATTCCCTTGCCCGGTGCCGGGGGGGACGAGCAGACCCGGAACGGGCGGCTTCTTGCGGAAGCGAACGGGGCGATCCTGCTCCCTCAGGATCAGGCGACGCCCGAGCGGCTCCAGGAAGTTCTGACAAGCTTGCTGGGCGATCGGGAACGATTGGCCACTATGGGCAGGCAGGCAAGACAAATCGGTCGGCCAGACGCTGCAGC
>JAUJMG010000092.1:0-7998 GCA_030446955.1 Thermomicrobiales bacterium | reverse complement strand
GATTGGCCACTATGGGCAGGCAGGCAAGACAAATCGGTCGGCCAGACGCTGCAGCCCGATTGGCCGACGATCTCCTCAGCCTTGCGGGTTGGAAATCGGAGCACGCACCGTTGAGGTTCGAGGTGAGGGGTTAGGCCCGCTTCAACGGTCGGGTAGCGCAACTCTGCCCCTTCCAGCCTATCCCAGCACCGCCTCGATAGCCTCCCCGACCGTGCCCACCCGCACGACCTCGATCCCCGCCACGCCGCGCTCGTTACGTCGACCAGCCGGCGCCGGCACGACCACCCGGCTGAATCCGAGCCGTCCCGCCTCATTCAGCCGTCGATCGAGCTGATTCACCGACCGTAGCTCGCCCGACAATCCGATCTCCCCGACGGCAACCGTGCTGGGATCGACGGGGCGATCCTTGAAGCTTGATGCCACCGCAATCGCCACGGCGAGATCGGCCGCTGGCTCCGCGATCCGCAGACCGCCCACCACGTTGGCGTAGATATCCTGTCCGCCGAGACCGAGCCCGACGCGCTTCTGCAGCACCGCGACCAGGAGCTGGAGACGATTGCTGTCCAGGCCGTTCGCGCTGCGCCGGGGCAGCCCGAACGCCGTGCTCGTCGTCAGGGCTTGAATCTCCACCAAAATCGGCCGCGTCCCCTCCATCGTGACGGCCACTGTCGCGCCAGCAGCGTTGCCGCTCCGCTCCTCAAGGAACGCTTCGGAGGGATTCCGAACCTCGCGCAGCCCAACGTCTGCCATCTCAAAGACTCCCACCTCATCAGTGGAGCCGAATCGGTTCTTCACGCCTCGCAGGATCCGATACTGATGGTAGCGATCTCCCTCCAGATAGAGCACTGCGTCCACCATGTGCTCTAGTACCCGCGGCCCGGCGATCGTGCCCTCCTTGGTAACGTGACCGATGATCAGCACCGGCACGTTCCGGGGCTTCGCCCACTGCATCAGCCGGGCAGTGCATTCCCGCACCTGGGAGACACTTCCAGCAGCGGAGGTGATCTCGTCGACGTACACCGTCTGGATGGAGTCCACGATCAGCAAGCCCGGGCGCTGCCCTTCCGCAGCCTCCAAGACCTCCGTCAAGTTCGTTTCCGAGAGCACCCAGAGGTCGTCATGCCCAACGCCGAGGCGGTCTGCGCGAAGTTTGATCTGCTGAGCTGACTCCTCTGCCGACACATACAGCACCGGCCCCACCGTACCTGCCAGTGCCGCTGCCGTCTGCAACACCAGTGTGGACTTCCCGATCCCCGGGTCGCCACCGACGAGCACGAGGGACCCGGCAACCAGGCCACCGCCGAGCACACGGTTCATCTCCTGAATCGGGACCGCGATCCGGTCCACCTCCGCGGAGCCAAGCGTCGTCAGCGGCTGGGCCCTCGATGCGGCCCGCGGCTTCGGGCCACTCGCCCCGGGACGCCGATCTTCAATCGTCTCCACCATCGAGTTCCAGGTTCCACACGCGGGACACCGGCCAAGATAGGCCGGGCTCGCTGCCCCACACTGCTGGCAAACAAACGTCGTCTTCGGCTTTGCCATCCGGGCAATCCCTTACAAATGGTCAGTGATGAGCGATAGGGACGACTGCCAAGACACGATGAGGGGGCGGCCATTCAGCCGCCCCCTCGACCGAGCGCTTGTAGATCTCGGCTGGTGTTAGGAAACGGTTGCCAGCTCCTCGGCCAGTTCTAGCTTCAGCAGATCCTCCTCGACCTCGACGCGGACCTTGTTGCCGGCCTGGAATCGGCTGTTCAACAGCCCTTCCGCCAGCGGGTCCTCAATCAGGTTCTGGATGATCCGCCGCAGCGGCCGGGCTCCGTAGGTATGGTCATAGCCGCGAGTGCCGAGCAGATCCATCGCCGCCTCGCTCACCTCGAGCGTGATGTCCTGCTCAGCAAGTTGCTTGCGAACCCGCGCCAGCTCCAGGTCCACGATCTGCCGGATCTGCTCCTGAGTCAAGGAGTGGAAGACGATCACGCCGTCGATCCGGTTTAGGAATTCCGGCCGGAACGTCTGCTTGAGCTGGTTCATGACCTTGTCGCGCATCTTGTCATACTCGCGACGCTGCGCCTTCTCCTCATCCTCGCGGTGGGTGAAGCCAAGCGTCAGGTCGCGGGTGATCTGCTCCGCGCCGACGTTTGAGGTCATGATGATGATCGTGTTGCGGAAGTCGACCTTGCGGCCCTTGGCATCCGCCAGGTTCCCGTCCTCCATGATCTGGAGGAGCATGTTGAACGCCTCGGGGTGGGCCTTTTCGATCTCGTCGAGCAGAATCACGGAGTAGGACTTCCGCCGGACGGCCTCGGTCAGCTGACCGCCCTCCTCATACCCGACGTAGCCCGGAGGCGCCCCGACAAGGCGGGCCACGGAGTGCCGCTCCATGAACTCCGACATGTCGATCTTGATCAGGTGATCCTCGGAGCCGAACATGAACTCCGCGAGCGCCTTGGCCAGCTCCGTCTTCCCGACGCCCGTGGGGCCAAGGAAGATAAAGCTGCCAATCGGCCGACGAGGGTTCTTGATTCCCGCCCGCGCCCGGCGTACCGCCTTGGAGAGAGTGGTGATCGCCTCTTCCTGCCCGATGATCCGCTCGTGGAGCGCGTCCTCCATGTGGAGCAGCCGCTCGGACTCTTCACCGGCGATCCGGACTAGGGGAATCCCGGTCCACATCGAGACGACCTGGGCGACATCCTCTTCCGTGACGTAGATCTCGTCCTCGGCCTGGGCGTCCCGTAGCGCCTGCTCCTGGGAATCAATACGATCCCGGAGCTTGCGCTCGCGATCCCGCAGCTCGGCGGCCAACTCGAATTCCTGGCCGTTGACCGCCGCCTCCAGCTCCCGCTGCATGGACTGCAGCCCGACCATTGCCTCCTTAAGACTTGGAGGAGCAGCGGAGCGGGCCATCCGAACCCGAGACGAGGCCTCGTCAATCAGGTCAATCGCCTTGTCAGGCATAAACCGATCAGTGACGTAGCGAGCAGCGAGATTCGACGCCGCCTTAAGAGCGTCGTCGCTGATCTTCAGCTTGTGGTGCTCTTCGTAAAGCGAGCGGACGCCTGTCAGAATCTGGACCGTCTCGTCAACGCTGGGCTCGTCCACCTGGACCGGTTGGAACCGTCGTTCCAACGCGGCGTCCCGTTCGATGTACTTGCGGTACTCGTCGAGCGTCGTTGCGCCGATGGTCTGGAACTCGCCGCGTGAGAGCGACGGCTTTAGGATATTGGCGGCATCAACCGCACCCTCAGCAGCGCCGGCCCCCACGAGGGTGTGCAGCTCATCGATGAAGAGGATGCTGCTGGTCTCCTTGACCTCGGCAACGATCTTCTTCAACCGCTCCTCGAACTCGCCACGGTACTTCGTCCCAGCGACCAGCGCCCCGATGTCCAGCGCCACTAGTCGCTTGTTCTGCAGTTGCTCCGGCACGTCGCCAGCCACGATCCGCTGGGCCAAGCCCTCTACGATGGCCGTCTTCCCAACGCCGGGCTCGCCAATCAAGGCTGGATTGTTCTTGGTCCGCCGGGAGAGGATCTGCATGACGCGCTCGATCTCGTTCGCGCGCCCGATCAAGGGTCCGAGTTTGTTAGCGCGGGCCGCCTCGGTGAGATCGAACCCGAGCGCATCCATGTAGGGGGTCTTCGTCTGAGTCTTGCCCTGCTGGTAGCCAGATCCCTGGCTGACGACCTGCATCACTTGTGCGCGGACCTTCTCGAGGTTGACCCCGAGGCTCTCCAGCACGCCGGCTGCGATGCC
Source organism: Thermomicrobiales bacterium (assembly GCA_030446955.1). Lineage (GTDB taxonomy): Bacteria > Chloroflexota > Chloroflexia > Thermomicrobiales > UBA6265 > LC2-1. Next base: position 4,245 of record JAUJMG010000092.1, on the reverse strand, counting down.
CTCGCCCTCGCGGACCAGACCGAGCAGCAGGTGCTCAGTGCCGATGTAGTGGTGGTTGAGACGCCGTGCCTCGTCCACCGCCAACTCAATGACTTTCTTGGCGCGGGGAGTCAAGCCGATCTCCCCCATCACCATGGTTTCGCCGCGTCCGATGATGAACTCGACGGCCGAGCGCACCTTCGGAAGCTGGACGCCCATGTTACCGAGCACCCGGGCGGCCACCCCGTCGCCCTCACGGACTAACCCGAGCAGGAGGTGCTCGGTGCCGATGTAGTTGTGGTTGAAGCGCTGGGCCTCTTCCTGGGCGAGCGTGAGGACCTTGCGGGCGCGCTCCGTAAACTTGTCGAACTTGTCCGCCATCCCTGAGCTCTCCCGGTGCGCTCGGGACGACCGCACGGCCGCCCCCCTACACCCTGTGTACGTTAGAGATACGAAAAACGTGCGTTCCCGGACCTACCGTCCGATCTCGCTGTGCAGCGCGTCCGCCCCCGCCCTGCCGTGGGGGCGAAAGCGGCAGGCACGTCACCGCGCCTGCCGCTTTCGCGTCCATCTTGATGTACCACACCAATGGTGAGGCTGCCGAAGCTTTGATCGGGAAGTGCCGCGCTACTGCTCACCACCCTCGTCACCCGTTCTGTCAGCCGTGGATTCCAAGGGCACCTCGGTCTCCACTTCCGGCATCGGTAGGATGTTCTCCTCTGCAGAGGCTCCCTCTGTTGAAGCAGCATCTCCCGATGAGCCGGAACGCACCATTGATGCCACGTCCGCAACGGTGCTGCTCACAGCTCCTGCGATGGACCCGATCGCCCCTGCCACGGCGCCCGCCGGGGAGCGACCGCCGGCATCCTGAGCTTGGTCGTCAGATTCCGGCTGGTTCGCGGGTGCATCTTCGCTTACGGCCCCGGTTGCCGCCTCCGATGAGCCGGCGCCTGGAGCGCCACCGTCCGCGTCGTCAGAAGATCGCTCCGCGGCGACTTCGTCGGCCGAGACCTCAGCAACCGGGGTCCCGTCCGTGGTGGTGTCGTCGTCATCAAGAGCGCCCGCCATCGCGAACGCCATCGCCATGGCCGAGAGGGGCTCGCCCTCAAGGTCGATCGGCAGGTCGGCGGCTGGCCGCTGCTGCTTCTCAGGACGCGCCTTCTTCACCGGCTGCGGCCGAGGCTCGGCTCGCTCAGCCTCTGCGGCTGCCTGCGCCGCCGCCGTCATCGGGATTCCGGTCGCGGCCGGAGCCTCCTGGACGGGCGACTCATCGGCGGCTGGAGCGGATGCCTCAGAAGCGGGGGCAGCACCGGCTTCACCATCTGCCGCTCCCTCCTCTGAGCGAGAGGAGCGACCGGAGCCGATCTCGATGCCCTCGGCCTCCAGCGCAGCGCGGATGCCCTGAACCATCTGATCCCGCTCGGCGAGCACCTCGTCACCGAAGACCGCCACCAACTCCGCGTCCGGCGTATCGAGCGCCCGGCGCAGGCTCAGACCCATCCGGCGGCGCTGAGGATCGATACGGATGATCCGCAGCAGCAACTCCTGGCCCTCTTGGACCACCTGCTTCGGATGGGTAATCCGCTCATCGGTCAGCTCAGAGACGTGGATCAAGCCCTCGATGCCGTCTTCGATCCGGGCGAAGGCACCAAAGTTGGCAAGCTGCGTCACCGTTCCGCGAACAAGTTGACCAACTTCGTACGCGGCCGCCACCCGGCTCCACGGCTCGGCTTGCGTCCGCTTGATTGAAAGGGCGATCTTCTTCTCCTGGGAGTTGATGCCCAGGACGTAGACATCGACCTCCTGGCCAACCCGCAGGACCTCGCTCGGGTGCCGGACCCGGCTCCAGGACAACTCGGAGAGGTGAACGAGCCCGTCCGCCCCGCCGATGTCCACGAAGGCGCCGAAGTCGCAGATTGAGGAGACGCGACCCTTACGGACCTCGCCCTCCTTCAACTCCTCGATCAGCCGCTCCTTCATGACGTCGCGGCGTTCCTGGATGGCCTGCCGCTCAGAGAGGATCAGCCGGTTCCGATGGCGATTGATCTCAATAACCTTGAGGGGCAGCATGGAGCCGATCAAGCGCGCCATGTCGGCCTGCTTGCTCGCATCGTCGCCACCCCGGATCTCTGAGACCTGGGAGGCGGGCACGAAACCGCGGACGCCATCAAGGTTCACGAGCAAGCCACCCTTGTTGTAGTTGGTGACTTCTGCCTCAATGACCTCATTCGCCTCGTGCAACTCCTGGAGCCGCCGCCAGCTCTTCTCCTGACGGGCTCGGTCGATGCTGACGACCGCGTGCCCCTCGTTGTTCTCCGGCTGCACGACGAAGACGAGGATGGTGTCCCCGACCGCGAGGTTCTGCCGCTCTTCGGAGGACAGCGTGGAGTACTCCCGAGCCGGGACGATGCCTTCCGACTTCGACCCGATATCGACCAGCAGCTCCTCGCGGTCGACGTGCATCACGATGCCATCCATGACATCCCCGTACTTCAGGGTCTTGTAGTCATGGCTTGGATCGTTGAGGAACTGCTCCATGAGCGAGGCGCCGTCCACGGTCTCCAAACCAGCATCGCTGCCGCTACCGTTGGACGCATCCGCCTGCGCCACTGCTGGTGCAGCGGGGTCCATGCTGGAGACCGCTGTAAGGTCCTCGTGCTCGCGAATATCCGTACCGTCCATACACCTTCCTTAGACACCGGTGGAAACGCGGGGACTCCCCCACCCATGGTGGTCCGGTTGATCAGTCTACCGGGGCAGGGGAGCTATGCATGGAAAGTATACCGGTGGACCAGAACCCACGCAACCAAAAACGGGCACCACGAGGTGACCCGGCTCCGCGCCGGACCGATTTTCGGATGGATGGCTACGGCTACCGCGCAGTGGTCAGCGCTGCTCCGTGACCCGGCGAGCGCTGGATATCAAGGTAGGCAGCAAGCGCGACCAGCACCTCGCGGAGCTCTGATGCGTGGGCCCATCCCATGTGACCAACCCGGACAAGGGCGTCGGCAAGGTGCGCCTGCCCGTTCTGCAGCTCGATCCCATAGTCGCATCGCATCGCGTCAATCAGGGTACCAGCGGTCGTGCCTGCGGGCGGACGAAATGCGGTCACCGTGTCGGAGGCGTAGGCCGAATCTGCGAAGAGCTCCAGACCGATCTCCACAAGGCCAGTCCGCGTCAGATGTCCTAACGCCCGGTGTCGGTCCCAAACCTGCTCCAGACCTTCCTCCTCTATCAGCTGAAGAGCCGCGTCGAACGCGTAGAGCAGGGTGAGCGGGGGCGTGGCCGGAGTCATGCCACTCGCGGCGCTAGCCTTTGCTGCACTGATATCCCAGAAAAACCGGGGGAAGGTCGAACGCGCGTGGGCGTCCCACGCCCTGCTCCCAATGCCCGCGATAAGCAGACCCGGCGGGCACATCCACGCTTTCTGGGAGCCCGAGAGCACGAAGTCAACATCCCAGGCGTCCATCTCAAGCGGAAGCGCGCCCGCGGAACTGACCGCATCGACCATCGTGAGCGCGCCATGCTCCACCGCGACCCGGGTTAGATCCCGCAGCGGGTTGGTCACGCCTGTCGACGTTTCGTTGTGGGTGAGAAAGACTGCCCTCACCGGACCGTGAGCCTCTAACGCCTGAGCGAGGGCAGCCCCCGTGACAGCTTGGCCCCAGGGCACGTCCAACCGCCGCACGTCGAGGCCAAAGGCGAGGCCGGCCTTGGCAAAGCGATCCCCGAAGTCGCCACAGACCGTGGCGACGACACGGTCCCCAGGGGAGAGAAGGTTGACGATCGCGACCTCCCAACCGGCCGAGCCGGAGGCGGGCCAGATAAAAACGTCTCCCTCCGTCCGGTGGATCGCACGGACGCGCCGCAGCAAGTCCGTGTAAAAGGCACGGAACACGGGTCCCCGATGCGGGATCATCGGTCGTCCCATGGCCTCGATCACCGGCGGCGGCAACGGGGTCGGCCCCGGCAACCGAAAATTCACCATGCCCGTTGCCCCTTCCCTGCGGTGACCTGCGTGGGAACCTTCCACCCTCACAGTCTACGCCAGGTGATTGCTCCGTACGGTGGGCTTGCGCCACTTATGAGCGAATGAGATCTCAGCACCAGGATGGAGATGCATCGCACAGAGGCCTCCCCCGCCGGGAGAGATCGCGTGCTAGAATCGGGGCTTCGGCGTACCCAAAGGCATTGAGCCAATCGAGTATCGGAGCACACCAGCCGCCCGGCCTGCGGCGAGAGGCGCATGGAGGTCACGCTCTCCCC
>JAUJMG010000470.1 GCA_030446955.1 Thermomicrobiales bacterium | reverse complement strand
GCTCCTCGCGTTCGTGTCCGCTCTCGCCGCCGGCCATGATCTCCTCCTTGAACGCTGCCGCTAGAAACCCGCGCAGATGGCGTTCCACGAGGTCGTCGGTCTTTATGTTTCACCAACCCTAGTGTGGTTAGGCGCCGGCGCCGACCGCAAGCCGTCGAGTTCTGGTGACGAGGGTCTGGTGCCCATGCCCGCCACTCGACGTGATGGCGTGAGCCAACTGCGGAGCCGGCCGGGCGGCTTTCTTGAGCACCAGCCGCCGTCGGGTTCGAGCCCGCTCCGCGCTTCCGCCGGCTGTTTCGGCCACAATGACGCCGGGACAGACGGGGGACAAGGGGGAGCGATGGGCAAGCGGGAGCAGCGCGGGGCGCCGGAACGGGTCGTCGTGATCGGGCTGGGTCGGTTCGGTGCCAGCACCGCCCGCACGCTGCACGACCTCGGCTACGAAGTCACCGCTATCGACCTGGGCGAGAAGCAGGTCGCCGAGGCGGCCGCCTACGCCACCCTCGCCGCTCAAGGCGACGGCGCCGACGAGGATCTGCTCCGCTCGCTCGCGGTGGACCGCTCGCACTTCGGAGTTGTCGCCCAGGGCGAGAGCTTGGAAGCGAGCGTCTTGGCGACGCTGGTCCTGAAGCGCCTCGGCGTCCCCTGGGTCGTCGCGAAGGCCACCAGCGACCTGCACGGGGAGTTGCTGCGCCGCATCGGTGCCGACAAGGTGATCTTTCCCGAGCGCGACGCGGGGATCCGTCTCGGCCACTCCCTCAGCGTCCGCTACATCACCGACTACATTCCCCTGTCGCCATTCACCGGCGTCGCCAAGCTCACGGTGCCCGCCCACTTCGTCGGCTGCGCCCTAGGGCCCCTCTGTGCTCCCTACCAGCACGCCCTGAGCGTGCTGCTGATCCGGCGCGGCGGTCAGGTGATCACTTCCCCCGGCCCCGATGAGGTGCTCCGCACTGGCGACGAGTTGCTTGTCGTCGGTTCCGACCCCGACATCGACGCCTTTTCCGAGCCCCGCGACGCGACCCCGTGAACCAGCGGTCGTCTCGGGTCCGATCCCGCCTCGCCGACCGGATCCGGGCCGGCGCCGGAGCGGGTGCGGGCCTCGTGATCCGGTTGCGACCGGCAGCACGACCCCGGCAACTCCCCAACGCGCGTGTCCATGCTCAGCGGTTTCTGATCGCCTTCGGACTCCTGATCGGCCTCGGGTCTGTGCTGCTGGCGCTACCTATGGCAACCGTGGACGGCGCCGCCACCTCTCCGGTCGATGCCCTTTTCACGGCCGTCTCCGCCACCTGCGTCACCGGGCTCGTCACCGTGGACACCGCCGACCACTGGAACTGGTTTGGCGAGGCCGTAATCCTGGTGCTGATGCAGGGCGGCGGTCTCAGCTTCACCGTCGGGGCCAGCATCGTCCTCCAGATGCTGCGCCGGGGCGCTAGCTTGCGCGACGCGCTGCTTCTCCGTGACGGAGAGCCGGCGCTGTCGGTGCGGGAAGCCGTAGAGCTATCCCGCCGCATCCTGCGCTTCACCCTCACGGTCGAGGCAATTGGCGCCGTCGCGTTGACGCTCGGCTTCTGGCTCCGCCACGGAATGGCACCGGGTCGGGCGCTCTGGCATGGCCTCTTTCACGCGGTATCCGCGTTCTGCAACGCCAGCTTCGACCTCTCCGGCGGCTTCGCCTCGCTCCAGCCGTACCGCACCGACATCTTGCTCAACCTTGTCATCGCGCTGCTGATCCAGGCCGGGGCGCTCTCGTACCTCGTGCTGCACGATGTCGCCGAACGGCGACACTGGCGCCGGCTGACGCTGGATGCCAAGCTGGTGCTGCTGATCCACGGGCTGCTAGTGCTTGGGGGAGCAATCTTCTTCTTGGCGGTCGAGTGGGGCCGCACGCTGGCCGGCACTCCCACCTGGGCCAAGCCCATGACGGCCCTCTTCGAAAGCGTGGCCGCCCGGAGCGGTGGGTTCGCCACCGTCGACTTCTCACGGGCCACCGCCGCGACGCTCTTCGTCTTTATCGGGATCATGCTGGTCGGCGGTGCGCCGGGCGGCACCGCCGGTGGTGTCCGGTTGACCACGGTCGGGGTGGTCGTGATCGCCGTCCTCACCTCCCTGCGGGGCCAGGTGGAGCCGCAGGTCTTCGGGCGGCGCATCCCGATCGCGATTGTGTTCCGAGCGCTGACCGTGATCGCCCTGTTCATGGCGGCCCACTTCGCGGCTACCCTGAGCCTCACCCTGACGGAGAACGCCCTCGGCGGTCAGGACCTCCGCTTCATCGCGCTCATGTTCGAAGCGATGAGCGCGCTGGCAACAGATGGTCTCTCGACCGGGATCACGCCCTCCTTGATCGTAGCCGGCAAGCTGGTGCTCTGCGCCGCGATGTTCATCGGTCGCGTCGGTCCCCTCACGGCGGTCTACGCCCTCCAGCAGCGCCAGCAAGGGCGCACCCCCTACCGCTTCCCCGAGGCCCCCGTACGCATCGGGTAGCGACGCACCTCATCTCCCCGGCCCGGGCATGGTTGTCGTGGCCCGCTCCCCCGTCCCGCTCTCGGGAGACGACCGCCCAGAGCCGCCGTCAGCGCGACGCGCCGACGGTGACGGCATGCTCGTTGCGGCACGCGCTATGAGCCGTTCAGATTGGGCGCTTGTGATACCATACACAAGGTTTCGGACGCATCGCAGCGGGGCCGACGGCCGCCCCAAGACGCGGGTTTTGGGCCTCACGAGCGGTCCGTCGCGGCGGGGAGAGGGGGCGATTCTCCGGTGCAGACCTTCGGCCAAGAGTGGCTTGTCGTCGGGCTGATGACCATCTCCGCCTTCGGCATGGGGATGACGCTGCTCCTCCTCAACTGGATCGTTGCCCCGACCAAGCCTTCGCCGACCAAAGCGGCGCCCTACGAGAGCGGCGTACCGGATGTGACTCCGGTCAAACCCCGTTACACACCGCGCTTCTACGTGGTCGCCATGCTCTTCGTGATCTTCGATATCGAGGCGATCTTCATCTATCCGTGGGCCGTGATCTTTGACGACCTTGGCCTCTATGGGTTCGTGGAGATGCTCTCCTTTATCGCGCTCCTGTTCGCCGGTTACATCTACGCCTGGAAGAAAGGGGCCCTGGAATGGGTCTGATCGACGACCGCTTCGACAAAAACGTCTTCGTCACCTCGCTGGACTTCGTCTTCAACTGGGCTCGGCGATCCTCCCTTTGGTGGCTCCAGTTCGGCCTTGCCTGCTGTGCCATCGAGATGATCTCCGCCTCCATGAGCCGCTGGGATCTGGCCGAGCGCTTCGGGATGCTCTACCGCGCTTCCCCTCGCCAGGCCGACCTGATGATCGTGTCGGGCACGGTGACCAAGAAGATGGCGCCGGTGGTCCGCACCCTCTATGACCAGATGCCTGAGCCAAAGTGGGTCCTCTCCATGGGCTCCTGCGCCAACGTCGGCGGCCCCTACGACACCTATGCGGTGGTCCAGGGCGTCGACCAGATCGTCCCGGTGGACGTCTACGTTCCCGGCTGCCCCCCCACCCCGGAGTCTCTCTACTACGGCATCCTGGAGCTGCAGAACCGGGTCATCAAGTACGAGACGATGGCCAAGAAGCAGGGCATCGACGC
>JAUJMG010000469.1 GCA_030446955.1 Thermomicrobiales bacterium | reverse complement strand
CTACCTCTGGCGGCAAAGCAAACAGGTCGAACGCGGCAAGTTCCGGTCGCTCAGGAGGTTCGGCATCCCCTAGCGTACGATTTTGTCCGTTTCGTGAGGCAACCCCTTGAGCAGCTTGCGGAAGAACTTCTTCGCCGCCACCTTATTCCGCCGGCTCTGGACCAGGATATCGAGCACGTTCCCGTCCTGGTCGACGGCCCGCCACAGATAGCGCTGCTTGCCATTAATCTGGACAAAGACCTCGTCAAGATGCCACTTGTCGCCCAGCCGTGGGCGCCGCCGCCGCAAGGCGTTCGCGTACTCCTGGCCAAACTTCCGGCACCACTGTCGCACCGTCTCGTAGGTCAGGATCACGCCGCGCTCGGCGAGCAGTTCCTCGACATCGCGGTAGCTCAGAGCGAACCGAAAGTAGAGCCAGACCGCGTGGCCGATAATCTCCGGCGGGAAGCGATGGCGCTTGTAGGTGGGAGCGGTCATTTCTGCTTTCATCGGCAAAGTATCGCACACCGCTTGTGGCCATCGTTACCTTGACAATACCCGCCCAAGCGCTTCCGGGGCATCCTGCCGCGACGGTGGGTGGCCGAACGGACGTTCAGTTGGCTGGCGCAGAGCCGGCGCCTGGCGAAGGAGTACGAGCGGCTGTGCGAGACGAGCGAAGCCTTCATCTACGCGGCGATGAGCCGGATCATGGTGCGCCGGTTAGCGAGAGCCTGACCCTTCTCGCACAGCTGCTAGCGCCCAGGGACGCGTGTCGGCGCTCGCGACGGTCGCGGGGATCCGCGAAGGAATGGCAGAGGGCCGGCCGCGCCGCGGCGGCGGTGCTGACGGGGGCAAGGGCGGTCGGCGCTGTCACCCCTGCCGCTTACCGTCACCAATCGCGCCCTGGTGCGATGGTATAGAATGCTTCCGCCCGCAGCACCGAGACGACCTCAACGTTCTGGAGGTTTTGGAAGGAGACAGGCGATGCGCGTCCTGATCGTCGGCGCGGCGGGCAGCGTCGGGCGGCAACTGGTACCCCACTTGGCCGAGCGCGGCCATGAGGTGATCTGCTTCGACCTCCAGCGCCCGGTGGGGGAACCCTATGAGCGGTACCACCGAGCCAGCACAACTCAGCCTGGCATCTCGACGACGATATAGTCCTCCTCGATCGACACCGGATAGGTCTCGGCGACATAGGGTCCCTGGACCAATCCCAATCCGGGCGAGTTTACCTGATCGGGCAGGGCTGTCCCTGGTATGACGCTGGCCTCATAGCTGCGCACGCGTGTTCGCGCCGGGTCGAACCAGGATTGCCCCGTCCGGACATCGAACTCCCAACCATGCCAGGGGCAGCGTAGTACCTCGCCGGGTCGGCTATACACATACTCGCCGGGGATCGACGCCTGCAGGAAACCGGACAGACGCCCGGCGCAGAGCGGACCACCCTGATGCGGGCAGCGATTGCGTAGTGCGAAGATCTCGCCGTCGATGTTGAAGACTCCGAGTGACCGGCCCGCGACCTCGACGATTTTGCGCGCGCCGGGCGGGACCTCGCTGATCGGGGCAATCACATAGCGCGTCATACCTCAGCCTCTTTCAAGGGACGAGGACGATCGCGGAGGACGGTAGCATCCTCCCGCGGACCACGGCATCGGGGCCTTGGCACGGTAGTCGGGTATCCTTTGCCCCGACGCGACGAGCAAGTCCCGCCTTCCCTCCCACCGAAGCGGCGTCAGCGGCCCGGTGTCGTGGGCGGTCGCGGTATACGCCTGCTCCTGCGGCGCCCCCTCAGCGCCCTAACTGCCCGAAGCGGTAGAGCCCGCGGGCATTCTCGGCCATGATGGCGCGCTCCAGGGGCGGCTCGATCCTGGTTGGGAACGCCTGGTCGGGCGCGTCGAAGTCCCAGTGCGGGTAGTCGGTGGCAAACATCAGCCGGTCGTTCATGTCCAGGTGGTGCAGCAACTGGTGGAATTGCTCGCCCGCCGGTGGCTCTTCCATCGGCTGGGTCGTGAGCCAGAAATGCTGGCGAATGTACTCGGACGGTCGCCGTTGCAGATGGGGCACTTCCTCGCGCAGGTGCGTGTACGCGCGGTCAATGCGCCACATCAACGGCGGGAGCCAGCCGAACCCACCCTCGATCAGGACGATCTTGAGCGTCGGGAAGTGCTCGAAGATGCCCTCGGTCACCATGCTGATTACCTGAGATTGGAAGGCCGTGGGCATGCCGGCATGGTCCTCGATGTAGAAGGACGGCCAGCCCGCGCCGGTGATCGGGCCGCCACCGGCACCGCCGAAATGGATACCGATGGGGAGGTCGTGGCGCACCGCCGCCTCGTACATCGGCCAGTACTTGCGCCGGCCCAGCGGCTCGCTGGTGCGGATCGACAGCAGCACCTGTACGAAGGCGGGATTGTCGCCCACGCGATCGATCTCGGCCGCCGCCAGGGAACCGTCCTCGTAGGGCACGACGATCGAGGCCCGCAGTCGCGGTTCGTGGTCGACCCACTCGGCGATCTGCCAATCATTGGTCGCGCGGGCATGGGCGGCACCGTATTCCAGGTTCAGTTGACCGCCGGCCCCAAGCAAGGGATTCATGACTCCGTACTCGATGCCCCACGCATCTAACAACTGCTCGCGCAGGAAGTCGAGGTCCGAGCCGGGGGGCTGCCCGGAGGGCGGCCAGGCATCCGTGCGGGCGGCGTCCTGATTCGCGCGGGGATAGTGGGCTCCGCCGGGTCCGCGCGGCCCGAATGTCTCGTGGTGCTGCCGCCAGCGCGCGGGCATGTACTTGCCGAGCGTCTGCTTCGTCGCCGGTGCGGTGTGAATATCGCAGTCGATCACCGCGAGCTTGGTCCGGTCGCGCGCCGCCGGTCGGGTTGAGAGTGCTGTCATTGGTCATCATCCTTCCCGTATGCGTCAGCCATGCTTTCGTCGCTTCACGGTGCCGGTGTCACCCGGTCGCGTCAGAGCCGGTAGAAGGCGCGGGCATTCCCCGCCAGGATCTTGCTGCGGAAATCCCCGGATAGGCCGGGCGGCAGCGCCTCCTCCACCGTGTCGAAATGCCAGTGCGGATAGTCGGTGGCGAACAGCAGCAGATCATCGGCGCCCAGTTGGTCGAGGACCTCGCGCATCTGACCGGTGTCGGGCGGTAAGTCGAGCGGCTGGGTGGTTAAGCGGATGTGCTCGCGCACGTACTCCGACGGCAACTTCTTGGTCCACGGCACCTCGCGGCCTAACCCCTTCCACTCCTTGTCCATCCGCCACAGCAGGGCCGGTAGCCAGCTGAAGCCGCTCTCGAGCAAGGCCACCCGCAGCGTCGGGAAACGGTCGAACACGCCCTCGACAATCAGGTTCAGCACCTGCGACTGGAAGACCTGCGCCATGCCGGCGTACTCCTCCAAGTAGTAGGAGGGCCAGCCGGCTCCGGTGGGCGGGTTGCCGGGCGCGCCGCCGAAGTGGAGTCCGATCGCCAGGTCCTGGCGCACGGCCGCCTCGTAGAGGGGGAAGTAGTGCCGGTTGCCGTACAGCATCGGCGAGCGCACCGGCAAGAAGACCTGCACGAACCCGGGGTGGTGCCCCAGGCGGTCGATCTCGCGCGCGGCCATTTCCGGCTGCTGGCTGGGCACGACCAGCGAGGCGCGCA
>JAUJMG010000091.1 GCA_030446955.1 Thermomicrobiales bacterium | reverse complement strand
GATCGGGACCGATCAGGGAACCACGTCCGTTGCGGGGCGTTGACGTGGGGAAGCGGTCGGTCGTGGGGAACGACGCGGGAGCGAAGCTCGTCGGGACTTTCTCATGTTGCCTCCGGACCCAGATCGCGCTCTTCCCGTCAGTCGTTCCGACGGCCGGCCGGGTCAGTCGTGGTCAAGCGTTGAGCTAGCGGTCCTTCGATGAGTCTGACGACGCCGCCTTAACTGGCTCTGGCATCGATCCGTGTCATCACCGTGTTTTCAGCCCACTGACACGTCCATCAGTTCCGTTGTGCGATAGTATCTGTACTCGTCGATACGTGCCGCTCACCCTCATCGCTTCCCGATACACGCTCGCGGCCAGCCGGTCATGGGCCCGCCTAACACTGGCCACTGCCGCCTACAGCATTGATCAGAGAGGAGTCTATGGCCGGCCCCCAGCGCATCATCGTGACCTCTGACCGCTACGGGTCTGAGTCCGCCAGCCTCGACATGGAGCGCGGGATCATCGCCGCCGCCGATCTCAATGTCGAGATCGAGGGTGCGGCCTGCGCGACTGAAAGAGAACTGATTGCCGCGGGTGCTGAGGCGGATGCTCTTCTCGTCAGCACCCGGGAGGCGGTTACCCGCCGCGTGCTGGAGAACTTGCCGCGGACGAAGGTCATCAGCCGCTACGGCGTCGGTCTCGACAATGTCGATCTTGACGCCGCCGCGGAGCGCGGCATCGTCGTCACCCACTACCCCGGCTACTGCACCTCAGAGGTCGCCGACCACGCCATGGCAATGATGCTGGCCCTCAATCGCCGCATCGTCGAGCTGGATCGGGACCTGCGGGAGGGTGCCTGGACCCGGCACGGGGCCTCCACCGGGACGATCCTGCGTGGTCCGATCCCGCCGCTGCGAGAACTTACCCTGGGGTTGATCGGCTTCGGCCGGATCGGCAAGGCGGTCGCCGCTCGGGCACGGCCATTCGGCTTGACAATCCTTGCCGCCGACCCATACACCAGCCCCGCAGAAATGGCTGAGGCGGTGGTCGAACCTGTGCATCTAGACGCCCTCCTAGAGAGGGCGGATATCGTGAGCATCCACTGTCCCCTCACGCCGGAGACCCGCGGGATGATCGGCGCAGCGCAACTCCGGCGGATGAAGCCGGGCGCCGTCCTGGTCAATACAGCCCGGGGCCCGATCGTCGACCTCGCTGCCGCGTCGGCGGCCCTTCAAGCGAGGGAGCTCGCCGGAGCGGCCCTTGACGTGGTTGATCCGGAACCGCTGCCCGCCGATTCTCCTCTTTACCACCTGCCGAACGTAATTCTGACACCCCATGCCGCCTACTACTCGGAGCGCTCGGTCGAGACAGTCCGCATTGAGACGCTCAAGGCGGCGCTCGCGGTCCTCCAAGGGAAAAGGCCGGGCACCGTGGCTAATCCAGCCGTCCTTGAACGCGTGTCGTTGGCCTGACGCGACGAACGGGGTGAAGGACGGCAGGATCCTCAGGGGCGAGATGACGACGGGGGTGATGTTGGCGACACGGATAACATTCGCCGACGGTCGGGGGGCTGGACTGGGCACCAGGCACCCGGCCCTGCGGCGCTGACGACTCCAGCCGCCTGTGTTCCGTCGCCGCTCGCAAGACACCCCCCATCTCCCCCCAGCCGGACCGGTGGTCGTCGATCCGCCGAGCGATCCGCCGCTTCCCCTTGCCGCGAGACCAGAGGCCGCCGCCCAGGTAGACGGACCCAACGATGCGGCGGCCCCGGACGCGGAAGCGATGCTGGACCTTCGGCTTGTGCGTGGCGCGCAACAGGGCGAACTTGCTTCCTTCAATTCCCTCGTCCGGCGTCACGAGCAAGCCGTGTTCAACGTCTGCCTACGCCTCCTGCGGGATGCCCACGCCGCCGAAGACGCCACCCAGGAAACGTTCGTCAAAGGCTGGACCGCCATTCACACCTTTCGGGGCGAACTGGTTCGGCCGTGGCTGCTACGCATCGCCACCAACCGCTGCTATGACCTTCTTCGAGCCCGCCACCGCCGACCCGCCCGATCCCTGGACGCCGAGCCCTTCGAGATCGAGCCCGACTGGACGAGCCAGGCAGGGCAAGAAGAGCACCCCGAGTCCTTCGCGGTCCGGGCTGAACTTGCCCTGCACCTGGAACGGGCTCTGGCCGCTCTACCAGATGACCAGCGACTGGCCGCCATCCTGATCGATGTCCAGGGGTACGGATATGAAGAAACCGCAGCAATTACGGGTGCTGCCCTCGGCACGGTGAAGTCCCGCATCAGCCGGGCCAGAGCTCGGCTGCGTCAGATGCTTCGTGATGATCCCGCCTGCGCGGAACTGTTCGAGCGGTTCGGTCGTCCCACCGAGGATTGACCGCCTACCACCGAGGGCTGGGCGGAACACAGCCGAGCCGGACGCGGAGACCATGGACGAACGGCAGGACCAGGAAAGCGGCGTCAGTCCAAATAACGCCCCTGCTGACGGGGGTGCGGGCCACAGCGAGCGGGGCCCGTCCCGGCGTCGGTCTGCCCACCTCGATCAACATCTGGACACGGACGCGTTGAGCGCCTACCTCGACGACCGCCTCGACGAACCCGAGCGGACGCTCGCCGCATCCCACCTCGCGCGCTGCGAGGCGTGCCAGGGCGACCTCGCCGAATTACAGGCAACCGTCGCGCTCCTCAGTGGCCTCCCTCAGTACCGACCGCGCCGATCGTTCGAACTCGGCCCAGCTTACGCCTCCCGCGGTCAGCCGAGCCGCTTCTCCCGCTTTCTACCCCTGATACCCGCGCTACGGGTAGCAGCGGCCGTCGTTGCGCTCCTCCTAGTGGGCGTCACCGCGGCCGACATCCGCTTCGCGGACGATACACGGCCGCCGGCACAGCAAGCCGTCTCTCGCTCCACGGCGCCATCGACAAGCGAGACCGAAGCGACGGAGGGGCGTCAGACGTCGGAGGATCTACCGGCAGCGGACGATGCCGGCTCGAGCGCAGGCGTGGCCGAGCCGGCCGGCGAACAAGCGGATCGAGCCCTCCAGGCGGTACCCGCCGCCCCGGCAACGGTCGCGGCTTCGAACCGAACCGCTGACACCAGCCTCGCGGCTCCGGCGGAGGCGGATCCTGCGACCGACCGCGCTCCATCGACTGGCAGCAACCGTCCTTCAGCCTGGAGGCTCGCTGAGGTGGGACTGGCGCTCGTTCTGCTCTGGTTGCTCGTCGGTCTCGTCGGGTTGCAGCGTCTCAGGGGAACCTCCGACCCGAGAGCAGGAGCATAGCGGCCTCGTCATCGTGGGTCGTCATCTCGTCTGTAGGGCGCCTCAGAGGGTGAGCAGACCCGTCAGATCTGGACAGGGACCGGGAACCAAAAGGACCTGTCCAGCGTCAGGAAGATATCGGGGGGACATGCTCCCGCCGGCCGTGCCCACTTCGCCTAGGAGAGGAGCCAACCAATGACCGAATGCCGCCAACGCTCATGGACATCGAATCCGTCGCTCATCCTTCTCATCATCGTGCTTCTGGGAACGGTGATGACTAGCGCCTTCGGACGCGGCACCGCCGTCATCGCGCAAGGAGAGACGGGTACACCAGGACCCTCGTACCAAGAGCCCTCCAGACTGAGCGTCGCCGGTCATGGCTCCGTGAGGCTGGAGCCCGAAGCCGCATCGATCGTTCTCGGCGTCGACATCATCGACACCACCCTCTCCGGAGCTCAGGCCCAGGCCACGGAGCGAATGAACGACATCCTCGAGGCGGTAACGAAGGCGGGGATCGCGGAGGAGGATGTCCAAACGGTCAACTACAGCGTCAACCTCGTCCGTGACTATGACAATGAGGGAAGACCGACCGAGGTCATCGAGTACCAGGTTTCCAATCAGGTCAGCATCAAAGTCCGAGACCTGGACAGACTGGGAACTCTCCTCGACGCGGTCGTCACGGCGGGAGCCAACAACGTCTACGGGATCAGCTTCGTTGTCGACGATCCCGCTGAGGCCGCGAGCCAGGCCCGCCGGCTGGCGGTGCAGGATGCCCGCGCGAAGGCCGAGGAGATGGCCGCCGAGGTCGGCATGCGGGTGGGTCGGGTCCTCACCATGTCTGAGAGCTCTGCGCCACCACCGGCACCGGAGGTCTTCGAGTCCCGAGCCGACGTGCAGGGCGCAGCCCAGGCTGTGCCGGTCCAAACCGGGACTTCCGAGGTCGCTGTCGACGTCCAAATTACATATGAACTCCTCCCCGATAGCCCCGGAGCCGAGTCGGGCACGGCAACACCTGCCGCGTAGATCCCTGTCGCTTCCCTGCGGCCCCCGGCCGAGCAGTGCGCCCCTGCCCCGCCCTCGCTCTCGGCAATGGACAGCAGGAGCACACGATGGCGGCGCCTACCCCTCCTCGAAGATGACGGGGGCAGGCGTCGCCACGGCTTGGAGTGACGGAGCAAGGTTGGCGGCACGTTCGACGGTTCCCCTGCTACGTTGGCGGCTTGATACCTAGAGTCACCCGGACCTGAACCCGCTCGCCCCGCCGGTCCAGAGTCACCTCCACCGTTTCCCCCGCCTCGTGGTCGAACAGCGCGTCCTGGAAACTGTTGCGAGCGTCGATCTGTTCACCGCCGATAGCCAAGATGACATCATCGGCCTGGATTCCAGCATCCGCCGCTGGGTCACCTGGGATCGCCTCGGTAACCAGCACCCCATCATCGCCGACCAAATTCAGTTGTGCCGCGATCTCCTCGGTGACGGGCTCGTAACGAATCCCGAAGTAGGGGTAGACGACCTCTCCCTCTTTGATGAGGCTGTCCACGATCTGCTTCACCGTGTTGGAGGGCACGGCAAAAAAGAGACCCTGGACGGGATTTCCATCTTCGCCGAGAGGAATCCCAAGGGTGTTCACACCGATCACTTCACCGGAGAGATTGAGGAGAGGTCCCCCCGAGTTGCCGGGGTTGATCGCGGCATCGTGTTGAACCAAGTCCGTGTAGACGCCTGAGCCGGTCGCCTCACCTGGGAAGTCACGTCCGGTTGCGCTGATGATCCCTCTGGTGACGGTGTTAGTGAACGTTCCCAGGGGAGAGCCAATCGCCAGGACCGGCTGGCCCGGCCGGACACGATCGGAGTCTCCCACCAGGACCGTGGCCGGCACCCCACCCCGCACGCGCACCACCGCGAGGTCGCTGACCGGGTCAGCGCCAACCAACTCGGCCGGTCGCTTTTCCCCGTCCGCGAAGATCACCTCGAACTGATCACCCCCGGCCACCACGTGCGCATTCGTGACGATGGAGCCGTCCTCCGCAACGACGAAACCAGTGCCACGGCCAGCCTCCCCGATCCTGCCTCGTCCGGCGGCTTGCTCGTTGACCACCGTCACCACCGCAGGCCCGACTGCCGCAACCACCTCAACCGGGTCCATTCTCGGGCGGTCCACCGAGGGAGTGGCAGGTGAAGCTGGCTGATGCTCCGCCTGCTGTAAGAGCGGCTGTCCTGTCGTCCCTGGCGCTGCATCCTCGCCGGCGTCCACCTGGGACACCGAGGTCGGGCTTGGGTCATTCTCCACGAGCCTCGCTGCCAGTTCTCCAACAAGGCTGACGCCCAGCGTACAGAGCAGCACAAAGAGGAAGACCGCCGCCAGCAGAATCCGTCGTCCGCCCATCAACTACGTCCCCTCGTTAACGCGACCATGGCCTCGGGTGCCTTCGGTAACCCTCTTAGCCAGCAACGCGAAGGTTCCCAATGCCTGTCCTTCACGCCACCCCGTGTAGACTCCACGCCATGATCCTCCGCCTGACGTCTCCACTGGTCTCACTCAGCTGCTGGCGGATGCTGCTGGCCGCTTCGCTCGTCGTTTCCCTCCTCGGATGTGGCAATCCAGTGGCCACCGTGCCGCCCGCCCCGGTCGCCTCGTTTCCCGGCAACAACGATCCGCCCCTGCTGATCGACGCCGCCTGGCTCCGGGATCAACGCACGCGGCCCGACGTCGATATCCGCATCCTCGACCTCTCCCCGCCTCGTGACTACGCCGAAGGACACGTTCCTGGCGCCATCCACGCTTGGTGGCAAGACGCCATGGATCCCTACTACCCGGTCTACGGCGTCGTGTTGGCCAACCGGAACGACCCCAACGCCCGCGAGCGCTACATAGACCAACCCGGTATCACTTCTGACACCATTGTCGTTGCCTACGACAACGACAACAATAGATATGCAGCCCGCCTAGTCTGGACGCTGCGCTACTTCGGGCATGAGGAGGCCGCGGTCCTAGATGGCGGCCTCGCGGCTTGGCGAGGGCTTGGCGGTCCGATCAGCCGCGATTCCGATCGAGCGCCAGATGTCCGTCCGATGGAGATTCAGGCCCAGGCGGGGTTCATCATCGGCACCAGAGAACTGCAGAGTCGCCTCGCCGACCCATCTGTTGTCGTCTTCGACGCCCGATCGGAGGAAGAGGCTCGCGACGATCTCAACGGCTCGCTCCGGATCGGGCGCATCCCGGGTGCGGTTTCCGTGCCGTGGACGGCCACTCTCCGTGATGATGCCGGTCGCCTGAAGGCCCCAGACGACCTCATGGCGCTCTTGGTCGCGGCTGGGGTCACCCCAGATCGCGAAGTCGTTATCTACGCTCGTTTCGGTGTTGAGTCTGCCCAGCCCTGGCTGGTCCTGAGCCTGCTCGGCTACCCCAATGTCCGGGTTTACGATCAAGGGTGGGCCGAGTGGGCGTCAAAGCCGGAGCTTCCCATCGCTCCCCTTGCTTCCGATGCAGCTGGCACACCCAACCCGACCGGCACCACAACATGAGCCTCTTCGGTGTCCGGCCCGACACTCCGATCTCCTGAGGCTGCGCTGAGGCGTGCCCACGACATCACGCATCGCCAGCGCTCTCCCGCACCATGGTTTCGACGATGACGGCGAGTCGCTCTGCAGCACCGGCGAGGATCTTTCGGCCTGCCTCAGCCGACGCTGCAGCGGCATTACCAGTGGCACCATTTCGGGTCACCTCAGCATAGGGCCGGGCGAGCGTTCCGCCGTAGGCGCGCAGCAGCCCGGCGGTCTCCGCCAGCGTTCCGGTGAGTTGAGCCGTACTCGCGCGTTCCGGCCGGGTTAAGTCGGGCCGGACCACCATGACGACAGCGGCCTCGTCACCCCCACCGTGTCCGGCTGCCCCTTGCGGAAGCAAGTCCGCCGCTTGTTCGGCTAGGAGGGCGTACCCATAGACAGTTGCGACCATCTTCGGGTTCGTCGCCTGCTTCGCGACCTCCACAGCAGTCGTAACGGCGGCCGCGTTGCCCCCATGGCCGTTGACGACGAGGAAGCGCTGAAATCCATGCGCATGAAGAGACGCGATCACGTCGGTCAGAAGCGCAACTAATGTCTCCGGTCGCAGCGTGATCGTGCCTGGAAACCCCATGTGTGCCCAGGAGACGCCCCAGGGCACCGCGGGCGCAACCGCCACCCGCGGCCCGACTCGCGCGGCCACCACGTGGCACAGGGCCTCTGCACTGACGGTGTCTGTCGAGACGGCAATTCCCGGTCCATGCTGCTCGTGCGCTCCAACCGGGATGAGCACGAGGTCGATCTCCGGTAGGCGGTCGCGCGTCTCCTCCCACGTCAGGTTCGCCAGCAACAATGGCTGCTCTTCTCCGCGCCCCGTTGCGTCCTCCTCACCCGTCAACCCAGCCCGCGTTGGCTCCACGACACCGCCCTCCTCTCTTCGTACCGTCGTCCCATGATCCCCGCCTGCCCGTCAAGCCGCGGCCTTGGTGCAATCTCGCGCTCTCCTCTGAATAATGACGAGGGCGGCGTGGAGGCGAACAAGGGCCAGCCTGCTGCGCTCATTCATTCCTGGCCAATGCCCCCGAACCCGCCTGAACGGTGGCCTCGTACCGCCCGGCCTACCTCACCCGTCGAACGACCGGAAACAGTTCCACTGACCGGACCGATCCTCTTCCGGTGCCCCAACCTATGGATGGGCAAAGCCCAGTGATTCGGTCAATTGGACCCGCCCGCCTTGAGCCAGGCTACCGACATCGACGGCAAGACCGCAAACGAGCTTCCACAGGCTGTGCCCCTGAGGGACAGGGTTCTGCTCAGCATCGTTGCCGATGTTCCGGCCCCGAGTGGCAAGGAGGGGTGACCGACGAACGAAGCACAGGACCTTGCCCTCGTCCTTGCAGTGAATCATCACGGGGCCATGAGGCACGCCACGAGCACGCTCTCGCGCGCGACGCAACGTCAGCAACCGCGTACCCGCGTCACGGTCCGCTCGAAAGGCATCTCCCCGCCCGCAGATCAAGGTGAGCGATTCCTCGGTCTGCGGAAAGACCGGTTAGAGCTATGTCACGGAGAGGATGATAGAGACCGTTCTCCTACATTCTTCCTGTGACAAATTGGCCATTGTCTTCGCCCCATAAACCGGCGTAGGCTTGCATGGGCTTGTTAACGAAGCCCACCCACGCGTCGGTAGGCTGGTGCCGACGCGAGAACGGGTCCGCACCCCGCCCGGGGCGCGGTCCGCACGGTTCCCCGGACAGCCGGTCAGGACAGGGAACGCGGCAAGCGTTGTCTGGGTCCCGACTGGGGCATCTGTGGTGCCGCGGAGTACATAGCAATGCCCCGCTTCTGGTATCCGGCGGTTGCAGCCGCCCGGTCTGCTGGTTTTGCGCTCCCCGTGCGCCGGACGATGGGGGTCGCCATCCTTCTCCTCCTTGTGCTCCTGGTAGGGACGGCGGCATTTCCGGCGCCTCCTGCGGCGGCCAACCACACTGCCATCAAAATGCCATTTGCCTCCGGAGCGGCGTGGACAGTTGGTCAGGGCTACAACACATCCCCGACCGAGGGCGGCACGCATTACAACTGCGATCCGGCGACTCTCACCGACCAGCCCTCGCATACGGTGTCGTGTCGCGCCCATTATCAGTACAAGTGGTCGATGGACCTAGCGCGAGCTGATGGCAATACCGCTGGCCAAGCCGTGCTCTCACCCGTCAACGGGGTCATCCGATGGATCGACACCGCTTTTGGCGGCATGTCGATCGACCTCGGTGATGGCTATGCGTACGCCTACTTCCACACGGACTTGGCCGCCGGGTTGGCGGCTGGCCAAGCGGTCAAGCAGGGGCAGTACCTTGGTACGGTGAGCCCTCCCGGCGGCGGCGGCAACGGCGGCTGGCCACATCTTCACGTGGCCCTGTGGCAGACCAGCGATGGCGGCAACTGGAGCCGCAACGCCGTTCCCTTCACCGACGACCACCACATGGACGGCTACGACTTCCCATCTCTCGGGGAGAGCGTCCGCAACCAGCACCGGGCGCAGACCATCTACTCCACTAATGTCCAGGTTGGCAGCAGCACCCCGCCCGCAGCACCGGTTCTGACGGGACCGGCGAACGGTACCCACCTGACTGGCACCGGCCCCAAGGCAACCTTGACGTGGAACGCCGCGAGCGGGGCGGCGGAGTACCAAGTCCTCATCAATGACGGCGCCATCACCAGTCCCTGGCAGACTGGCACATCCTGGACGACTCCATCCCTGCCCAATGGGTCCATCGCCTGGCAAGTCCGCGCGCGCAACACCGCCGGAACTGGCCCGGCCAGCCCGAAGTGGATCATCTTCATCAACTCTTCTGAAACCACTCCCACACCAACACCTACGCCGGCACCGCCAGCCACCCCCGCAGCCACCACGACACCCGGTTCCCTCGGCGTGGTGCTCAACCCGACGAGCGGCGGTGTGACCCGGAGTGTGACGGTCTCTGGCAGCGGATACGCAGCAGGCGAAACCATCCGGCTCCACTGGGACAACACGTCCACCGCGCTCACCAGCACGAAAGCCGACGGGTCAGGTGGGTGGAGCGTACCGATCACGGTCCCCAACGCCGTGCGAGGCAACCACGCGGTGATCGCCGTTGGCACCACAAGTGGCCGCCAAACACAGGCCACCTTCGCCGTCGTGCCAACGCTCGCCCGCACTCCCATCAACGGCGTCCCCGGTACTTCCGTCCTGGTCACGACCCGGGGATTTGGAGCCAACGAGTCGGTCAAGCTGACCTGGAAAACGGAATCGGGTGTCATCCTCGGCACCGCCCAAACTGATGACACGGGGACCGGATCCGTGACGGTCGCGATCCCTGAGGCGCCCTTGGGGTGGCACGACTATACGGGCCTCGGCCTCACCAGTGGCGCGCGTGCGTGGGGAAACATGGGGGTCGACCCCCTCTTTTCGGCGACTCCTACCAACCCAAGCGCGGGTGCTACGGTAAGTGCTGGTGTGACGGGTTTCCCAGCTAGCCAGGGCATCACTTTCGCCTGGAATAAGACGTCCACCAGCGCCGGTACCACGGTCTGCTCCGGTACTGTCGACACGAACGGCAGCTTCGCTTGCTCGTTCAGTGTTCCTGGAGGCGCGGGCTCCTACCCCTTGGTGGCGACCGCAGCGAACGGCATCATGCGGACCGTCACGATCGACGTGACAGGCGCCGCCGCGGTTACGGTCGCGCCAAGGACAGGTCAGGTCGGTACCAACCTTGCCGTGACCGTCGGCGGCTTCGCGGCCGACGAGATGGTCAACCTTTCGTGGGACGGTTCCTCCACGACCTGGCAGGCGAAGGCGACCAACTCCAGCGGGTCATTCACCGTCAACACGACCGTCCCCTATCTCCCGTATGGCGCCCACATTCTCCATGCCCGAGGCGTGTCCAGCGGGCGAACCGCAAGCACGCCGTTCAACGTCTTAGCCACGATATCCGTGAGCCCGGCCGGCGGAGCCGTCGGCAGCAGTGCCACGGTCTACGCTCGAGGGTTCCCGTCGGGCCAGGCAATCGGGGTGGCATGGAACAAGACGAGCACCTCTGCCGGCACGACGGTCTGCTCCGGCACCGTGGGCAGCAGTGGCGGGTTCACCTGTTCCTTCGCGGTGCCGATGGGGACCAATGGAACGACGTACCCGATCGTGGCAACCAGCAGCGCCGTGACCGCGAGCGCGGGTTATCAGATTAGTAGTGGCGGCACGGGATCCAGTACCGGTACACCAGTCAATGGCGGAACCATGCTCGGACCGGACACCTTCCGCGTGACGGGCACGCGGGAAGGGCTAGTCGGCGGCACCACCTCCAACGGCCACGTCATCGTGCCCGATGACCACTTCATCGCCCTGCCCGCGTGCACCTCGTCCTCCTGCCCCTGGCTGACGCCCGGAACTATTCACTCGCTCTGGGGCAAGCGGGTCGAGTGCGGCCCCGACTGCTTCGTGCGGGTCACCAACCCGAGCACCGGCGCCTGTGCCGTCGCCCCGGTTTGGGATGTCGGCCCGTGGTACACCAACGACGACTGGTGGAATCCGACCGAGGCGCGCCGGCTGAATAACCTCGACACCACGGTCAACATCCTCAGCCAGGGTTACACGGGCGCCGACGCGTCCCGCAATGGCCTGGACACCGGATACGGAATCGCTCCTTCAGGCATTGGCATCTCAAACAAGGGCTACGAGGTCGGCAACCGCTCAGCGATTGACTTGGCCGACGGTGTCTGGACCGACCTGGGCTTCGACTTCAACGCCGGAATCGCGCACGATGGCGTGATCGTCACCTTCCTCTGGCTCAGCGGTGAGAACCCATCAACCGCTGCCGCCGCCTGCGGTGGATCGACGAACCTTAATGACCCCTCCAGCACCGCCACCCCGACGGCCACCCCCACCATGACGGCCACCCCACCTGCCACCGCCACGGCCACCCCGACCGGTTCGGCCAGCCTCACCCTCGCCACCGCCAGCGGCGGCGTCGGCAGCCCGACCACCCTCACCGGCACCGGCTTCGCCCCCGGCGAGACGGTCCGCCTCTTCTGGGACGCCACCACCACCCCCAGTTTCACCTCCACCACCGCCTCCACCAGCGGCGGCATCACCCTCACCCTCACCGTCCCGGATAGCATCCGCGGACCACATCCGGTCATTGCCCGCGGCGCCACCAGCGGCCGTC
The DNA here is from genome assembly GCA_030446955.1 of Thermomicrobiales bacterium. Taxonomy (GTDB): domain Bacteria; phylum Chloroflexota; class Chloroflexia; order Thermomicrobiales; family UBA6265; genus LC2-1. The sequence goes on along the minus strand of JAUJMG010000091.1, from coordinate 690 downwards.
AAGCTCAGGCCACCTTCACCGTCACCCCGCGGCTCCTCCGCAGCCCGACCCAGGCGCCGCCGGGTGGTGCCATCACCGTCACCGTCAAGGGCTTCGGGCCGAGCGAGTCGGTCAAGCTGACCTGGCTCACTGCCACCGGCCCGCTCCTCGGCACCGCCACTACCAACGCCGTCGGCACCGGCAGCGTCACGATCACCGTGCCGGAGGCGCCCACCGGCTGGCGCGATTACACCGGCGTTGGCCTCACCAGCGGCGTCCGAGCTTGGGGCGCGATCCAGGTCCTGCCCCGCCTGAGTCTCAGTCCGACGAGTGCCACGGCCGGGACGACCATCGCCACGACGTTGCAAGGCTTCCCGGCCAGCACCGGCGTGACGGTTGCCTGGAACCGCACCGCGACCAGCAGCGGCACTCCGGTCTGCTCCGGGACCACCACCAGCACCGGCAGCTTCCGGTGCGCCTTCGTCGCGCCCCGGGTGGCGTCGGGGGTCTATCCGGTCGTCGGTGTCGCTGGCACCACCTCCGCCCAGGCCATCCTCTCCCTCGGCACGTCCAGCACCGACACAGCGCAGATCAGCAGCCAATCGCTCGACGAGCCAACTGCAACGGCTACCGCAGCCGCGACCGCGACCGCGACCGCGACCCAAGCCGCAACGCCAACACCTACGCCGACTGCCACTTCCGAGCCGACCG
>JAUJMG010000090.1 GCA_030446955.1 Thermomicrobiales bacterium | reverse complement strand
GCACCCCTCGAGCATGGGCTCGTTGTTGCCCGAGGGGTGGCCGCAGAGATGGCGGTCACGGCGCGACGGCGCGGATGAACGAGGAGGAGATACCGTGGTCACTATCGAGTACGAGGGGGACAAGGCAAAGGTCTACTCCGACGCCGGGCGCGGTGACACGTTCGCCGAAGTCCTGGCGCGCCGCATTAGCCGCCGGAATCTGCTCAAGAGCAGCGTCGCGGCCTCGGCGATCGTGCTGGTCGGCCCGGAGTCTGCCGACGCGGCCCACCCGGAGTCTGCCGACGCGGCCCAGGAGGCGTCACCCGTCCCCGGGGCCGCTGGCTCTACCCTGAACTTCGAGCCGATCAGCCAGGACACCTCCGACCAAATCAAAGTCGCACCGGGGCACCGGGCGACTCCCTTTTTGCGGTGGGGAGACCCGATCACGGCTGACGCCCCGGATTTCGACCCCACCAACCAAACCCCGGAGGCCCAGGCGAAGCAGTTCGGCTACAACTGCGACTGGATCGGTTTCCTGCCGCTACCGATGGGCTCGAACGCCACGGACCGCGGCCTGCTGATCGTCAACCACGAGTACACCAACCCTGAGTTGATGTTCCCGGGCTACCTAGCTGCCAACCCCGAGTTTGCCGCGGCGATGGTGAGCCCTCAGGCCGACCAACGTCAGGTCGACATCCCGGAGTTCATCGCCAATCCCACGCAAAATATCGTCGATGTTGAACTTGAGGCTCATGGACTGAGCATCGTCGAGATCGCTCGCGGTCAGGACGGGACGTGGTCGCTGGTCCGAGATTCCCAGCTCAACCGCCGTATCACTGCCACGACGCCGATGGACCTGAGCGGCCCGGCAGCCGGAGCGCCCCTACTGATGACGGGCACCGATCCTACGGGCACCCAGGCCGTGGGTACTCTCAACAACTGCGCTGGCGGCGTAACACCTTGGGGAACAGCCCTCACCGGGGAGGAGAACTTCCAACAGTACTTCGCCAACCTCAACGCCATCGCTGAGGACAACCCCATCCGCGCGATGCACGACCGCTTCGGTGTCAACGAGGAAGCATCGGAACGGCTGTGGGAGAACTTCTACGATCGGTTCGACCTGGCCAAGGAGCCTAACGAGCCGTTCCACTTCGGCTGGGCGGTCGAGATCGACCCATACGACCCACAGTCGAAGCCGAAGAAGCGGACGGCGCTCGGTCGCGCCAAGCACGAGGGGGCCACCTCTGCCATTGCCCCGGGCGGCCAAGTCGCGATCTATACCGGCGACGATGAGCGCTTCGAGTATGCCTACAAGTTCGTCACGGCGGGAGTCTACAACCCGGACGACCGGGCGGCCAACATGGAATTGCTCGACGAGGGCACTCTCTACGCCGCTCGGTTCAACGACGATGGCACGGGAGAATGGCTGGCGTTGGTCCAGGGCGAGAACGGGTTGACCGGTGACGCCGGCTTCCCCTCGCAAGCCGACGTGGTCATCAACACCCGCCTGGCTGCTGACGCTGCCGGCGCGACCAAGATGGACCGGCCGGAAGACTTCGAGACCAACCCTGTCACCGGCAAGGTCTATCTGGTGTGCACCAACAACAGTCGGCGCGACTTCGACGAGACGAGCAAGGCCAACCCGCGGCCCAACAACATCCACGGGCACATCATTGAGATCACCGAGGACGGCAACGACCACGCTAGCACCAGCTTCACCTGGGAGATGTTTCTTTTAGCGGGTGATCCGGCTCACGGATCCACCTGGTTCGCCGGTTTTGACCCGGATGAGGTGAGCCCAATCTCCTCTCCGGACAACATCACGTTCGACCTTGACGGCAATATTTGGATCTCGACCGACGGTCAGCCCAACACCTTTGAGGTCAATGACGGTCTGTTTGCCGCCCCCACTGAGGGCGCCGAGCGTGGCCACCTCATGCAGTTTTTCAGTGCCGTCCCGGGTGCCGAGGTCTCAGGGCCCGTCTTCACGCCGGACAACAACGCACTCTTCGCCTCGGTCCAGCACCCAGGTGAAGGGGGCACTTACGAAGAACCGATCAGCACCTGGCCGGATGGCGCGACGCCAGTCAGGCCATGCGTGGTCATGATCCAGGCGGCAGATGCCACTGCTGGTGTCGGCGTCGTCCGCTAACGACGCGCCCTGCTTGAACCCTTCACCCGCCACTCAGGTGGTCCTCCCGCAGTGCTGCGGGCGGACCACCATCCAAGCCAACCTCATGGTTTGTCAACGGCGTACCGGCTGGTAGGGGGGACCCGTGCCTCCCCAATACCGGGGACAGGGTGTGGCACATGAGGGGTGACGAACCACGAGTCGGACATCTCCCGCACCCATCCGAGAATCCGAGGAGGGCGCAGTCTTTTCGCGGACTCGCGCGGCAGCGATTGACGTGGCGCCCATCGGGACCCAACCTCTCTAGGCTTAGCGGAAGTGGTCAAAGGCGCCCGCCCGCACCGGCGCCTCGACCCCGCCCAACCCCCGCATCACCAGGACCGGCTCCTCGGCCCGCCACTCCGCGATCTCGCCGATCGCCGTCAGGGTCGCGCCGAACTCGTCCGCATCGCGTCGCAGCGCCGCGAACGCCTCGGGCGGCACCGTGAAGAGCAACTCGTAATCCTCGCCGCCCCGGGTCGCCAACTCCAGCCACTCGTCCGGGAAGAGGGCACGCACTGCGGCCGCCACCGGCAACGCGGCCGCGTCCAGCCGCGCCCCGGTGCCGCTCGCGGCGAGCAACTTCGGCAGATCCCCCAGCAGACCGTCGCTAAGATCCATCGCCGCCGTCGCGCCGCCCGCCAGCAGCATCCCCCCTAGGGCCAGCCGGGGCTCCGGCCGCAGATGGGCGTCGATCAGCGCCGACGCCGTGGCTGCCCCGCCTCGCGGTCCGGCCGCACCGTCCTGGAGCAACCGGAGCCCGGCCGCCGAGGCCCCAAGGGTGCCGCTCACCGCCACCACGTCTCCCGGCTGCGCCCCCGCCCGCCGCAACACCCGGCCGCCCCGGGTCTCCCCGATCGCGGTGACGTGGATGCCCAGTGCCGCCGGCGACGCCACGATGTCCCCGCCGGCGATCAGCACCCCGGCCCGCTCCGCCAGCGCCCCGACTCCCGCGTAGAGCGCGGTCAAGTCCGCGACCCGCTCCGTCCCGCGGAGGCCGAGCGTCACCGTCGCGAGCCGGGCAACAGCCCCCATCGCCGCGAGGTCCGATAGGTTCACCGCGAGGGCCTTGTGACCCAAACTCCGCCAATCCGTCCAACCCGGATCCAGCCGGAAATGGACCCCCTCCACCAGACCGTCGGCGGTCACTACCAGGGCCTCGCCCGCCGTCGGCCGCCAGACCGCCGCGTCATCCCCGATGCCCACCGCCAGCGCCGGACCCTCCGCCACCGCCGCCGGAAGTGCCGCCCGCAACGCGGCGATCAGCCCGAACTCGCCGATCTCCCGCACGCTCCGCGCTTCCCCACCGGCACTCACCCCGCCGCCTCGCGGTACGCGGCCACGGTCAGGGCCGCCGTGCGGCTCCACGAGAATCCCCGCGCCCGCGCCAGACCGCGCGCCCGCAGATCAGCCGCTAGCACCCGGTCCCCCAGCACCCGCCGCATTGCCTCCGCAAGCGCGGTCTCCTCGGTCGGCGGCACCGTCAACGCCGCATCCCCCACTACCTCCGGCAAGGACGAGACATCCGACGTCACCACTGGGGTCCCGCACGCCATGGCCTCCAGCGGAGGTAGCCCGAACCCCTCGTAGAGCGATGGGTAGACGAAGAGGTCCGCGGCGCTGTACCAAGCGGGCAGCGTCTCCGTCTCCACGTAGCCGGTGAACCGCACCCGGTCCCCGAGGCCCAAGCGGCGCCGCGCCTCGTGGATCTCGTCCGTCATCCACCCCTCGGGCCCGGCCAGCACCAGGTCGTGGGGCACCTCCGGGGCGATCCGGCCAAAGGCCCGCAGCAGCGCCGGCAGGTTCTTGCGCGGCTCCAGCGTGCCGACGGAGAGCACGAACGGGCGCACGATCCCCTGCTCCCCAAGGAATGCCTCTAGCGCCTCCCCCATCACCGGCCGGAATCCCGCGTCGGCGGCGAGCGGGGTGACCGCCACCCGCTCCTCCGGCACCCCCAGCAACTCGACGATGTCCCGCTTCGTGCTCTCCGACACCGCGATCACCCGTGCCGCTCGTCGCACCGACGCCCGAGTCAGGGCCGAGAAGTAGCGCCGTCGGCCGGCCGGCAGCCGGTCCGGCAGCCGCAGGTACGCCAGGTCGTGCACCGTCACCACGGTCGGGCAGGGCGCCAGAAGCGGCGCGATGTTGACCGGGCCGTGCAGCACGTCCAGCCGATCGCGCCTTGCCAGCGCCGGCAGCACCGTTTGCTCCCAGAGGGCACGCCGTGCCGGCCGCTCGCTCGGGATGGCCGGCCCGCGCCGCTCCCATGCGGCGTTGGACCAGGGCTGCGTGGCCGCCCCCGACCCCGCGTACACCACCAGCGCCTCGTCGGCGGCCAGCGCCTCCGGGAGCGCCGCCAGCAGCCGCTCGATGTAGCGGCTGACCCCCGTCCGCCGGTAACCCGGCCTCGTCGAGAGCAGGTGGGCATGAACGCCGATCCGCACGAACCGCCTTTCCTCCGGCCACCACCGGCACCCCGCGCAGCGCGCACCGGCCCATCGGGGCGACACGGTGAGTCGCCCTGGCGGCCACCCCCTTGATCGCCTCCCCCAACGCCATCCCCAGCGGTCGGTTCGGGGATTATCCGGCGCTCCGGAAGCAGCCGGCAACGCTCCTCCGCTGCTCCCGGTCACCGCCCGCTGTAGCGCGCCGCCGACCCCGCCGGACCCCGGTTGGGCAGGCTCGGCGGTGGGGAGCGAAAGGACGTCCATCAGCTCCTCGAACCGCACCCGACCCATCGACCGCCAGAGAACCGGAGGAGGCACCGTGCGCCCGCAACGAATCGTGCCGGGACCAGGACAGGAATCCGTCTGGGATTACCCCCGCCCGCCCCGCCTAGAGGACGCTCCTCGCCACACCCAGATCGTCTTCAACGGTCAGACCATCGTCAACACCCGGCGCGCCAAGCGCGTCCTCGAAACCAGCCACCCCCCGGTCTACTACATCCCTCCGGAGGACATCCTCCCCGGCGTCCTGAGCGCCACCCCTCGCCACTCCGTCTGCGAGTGGAAAGGCGCCGCCACCTACTACACGGTCGCCGTCGGAGACGCGGTCGCCGAGAACGCCGCCTGGACCTACCTCGATCCCACGCCGCCCTTCGCCCCCATCCGCGGCTACGTCGCCTTCTACCCGAGCCGGATGGACGCCTGCCTCGTCGACGGCGTCCCGGTCCAGGCTCAACCCGGCGACTTCTACGGCGGCTGGATCACCCCGGATGTAGTTGGCCCCTTCAAGGGCGACCCGGGCACCTGGGGCTGGTAGCCCGTGAGCAACCAGGAGAGGATGCCGCTGGAATCCAGCCACTTCGCCGTCCGTGACTGGGACTCCGCTGTCTAGCAGAACTCCGCCACGAGGTCTAAACGCACATCCGCGTTGTAGATAATCGACTTGGCGAAGGCGATCTGAGTTTCCGGAGCAGCTCCGCCGCCACCACCGCCGAGCGCCTCGGCGCCAGCCGCAAGGGCTTCGGCAAGGTCGCCGTTGAACTCATTTGCCTCGGCCGGGCCGCCCGCGTTGAGTTGCTCCTGCCCAAGCTGGAACAGGATCTGGGCGTCCTGCTGCGGGCTCTGGCCGGTACCGCCGGAGCGCTCCACCGGGTAGAGGATGGTCCGCGCCGCGGAGAGCCGGTCGGCCGTGTCGGCCAGATATCCCCGGCAATCACCTTGCGCATCGCCTGCTCTCGGCAGTCCAACGCCCGCGAACACCGCGAACCCGCTCGCCAGCACCGCCAACGCGGCGAACACCAACAGCTTCCTTGTCATCAACTGGCGCTCCCTCTCCATGGATCGATCCGCACACAACCGCCATCGCAGGATGTTGCTCCTGTGGCGGATGGTCCCTTCGCAAGGCTCGCACCAGCCCTGGTTCCCACATGAAGACGGACTCCATGCTCCACAGCTCACGTGGGAACCGGTGCTGGGAAGCGCCTCCGTCTGCCGCCTGATAGAACCATCAACCAGTGAGGGCCGCGGCGGACTTCCCGCGGCGGCCCTCACGGTCGATTTTTGGCGCCCGTTCACTGGGAGGTGCCCGCGGTGGGTTGGACCGCTGGCGCCGGAAGTAGCAGTCCGGGCTGCTGGCGCTAGTCCGCGGCCATCTCCGCCTGTTTGCCGGTGTTGATGGCCCGCCACACCTTCTCAGGAGTAAAGGGCATGTCCAGGTGGGTCACTCCGAATGGCTCGAGCGCATCAATCACCGCGTTCGCCACAGCCGGCGTCGAACCAATCGTCGCTGCCTCGCCGATACCCTTCGCGCCGAGGCGATTGTGGGGGGTCGGCGTCTCGGTGTGGTGCGTCTCGAAGATCGGGAAGTGGTGGGCCCGCGGGATCGCATAGTCGTTGAGAGTACCGGTGATCATCTCGCCACTCGGGTCGTAGCGGATCTCCTCCAGCAAAGCCTGCGCAATGCCCTGTGCTAGCCCGCCATGGACCTGGCCGTCGACCAGGGTGGGGCTGACGATGATCCCACAGTCGTCCACGGACACGTACCGGATCACCTTGACATCACCGGTGTCCGGAGAGGCCTCCACCACCGCGATGTGCGTGCCGAACGGGAAGGTCTCGTCGTCCGGCCGGAAGAAGTCGGTCGAGGAGAGCCCCGCGTCGATCTCCTTGGGGAGGTCATCGGCGTCATCGTAGGCTGCCTCGGCGATCTGTCCGAGTGTGACGCCTCGGTCCGGCACGCCCCGGACCCGGAATTTGCCCTCAGCCAGCTCAATGTCCTCGGCCGCCGCTTCCAATAGGAAGGCCGCAATCTGCTTCGCCTTCGCCTGGACCTTGTCCAACGAGAGCACCAGCGCCCCGCCGCCAACCGCCAGCCCCCGGCTGCCCATCGTGCCGTTGCCCATCGGTGTGCTGCTCGTGTCCCCGTGGTGCACGACCACCCGGTCGAAGTCAGCGCCGAGGTAGTCCGCGGCCAACTGCGAGAAGGTCGTTTCCTGACCCTGCCCTTGCGGTTTGATGCCCGTGAAGATCGACACGTCGCCGCTCGGCTCGACCCGCACGGTCGAGCTCTCGTACGGCCCGAAGCCGCAGATCTCAACGTAGGAGGCAAGGCCGATCCCGAGGAAGCGCCCCTGGCTGCGGGCGTCAGCCTGCTGCCGCCGCAGCTCCTCGTAGCCGGCCACCTCAAGGGCCCGATTGAGGGCCTTTTCGTAATCGCCGCTGTCGTACTTCTCACCAGCCCGGGTCGTAAACGGGAAGCGGTCCGGCGGGATGAAGTTGCGGCGTCGTACCTCGGCTGGGTCAATACCCGCCTCATCCGCCACCAGATCTATAGCCCGCTCGATGTAGTAGGCAGCTTCAGGCCGCCCCGCTCCGCGGTACGCGCCGACGGCCATAGTGTTGGTGTAGACGCCGCTGGAGCGAAAATCGAGAGCCGGGATGTCGTAGCAGCCGGCGGCCATCCGCCCGGTCAGCTCTGGCAAATCGGTGCCCTTCGGGTAGGCGCCGAGATCTTGAATGACACTTACGCGCAGGCCCCGCAGCTTCCCGTCCTTCTCGGCCGCCACCTCGATGTCAGCCCACTGGTCGCGCCCATGGTGAGTGGCCAGGAAGTTCTCGCTCCGGCTCTCGATCCACTTGACGGGGCGCTGGAGCTTATGCGCCAGCGCGGCAACGATGTAGTCCTCCTGATAGGAGCCGATCTTGACGCCGAACCCCCCGCCGACATCCGGCGCGATTGCTCGAACCTGTGACTGGCTCAGTCCAAGGGCCTCGGCGATATCGTTCCGGTTCCAATGGGGCGCCTGCGTTGAGGTCCAGACAGTGAGACCACGCGTAATCGGATCGGGCATGGCCGCCACCCCGCGCGGCTCCATGGGCACGCCCGCGAGACGCTGCGAGCGGATTCGCTGCTTGACGAGAACCGGCGCGTCGCGGAAGGCAGCCTCGACATCGCCGTCGGTATGGTTCCACCGGGATCCGATGTTGCCTGGAAGCTCATCGTAGAGTTGAGGCGCCCCCTCCCGCTGGGCTTCCTCCGGGGTTCCCACACTCGGCAAAGGCTCGAAGTCCACTTCGACCGCGTCCCGGGCATCCTCCGCGAGATAGGCGGATTCGGCCACCACGGCAGCGACCGCCTCGCCCACAAACCGCACGCGGTCGACGGCGATCGCGTAGGTACGCGGCGTGGGAATCTCCTCGTCCTCGCCCTGGTCGGGATCGGCCTGCTCGCCACTCGCGCCTTCAGCGCTGCCACCCTCAAGCGGACCGCAGAACTGAGCCAGATCCTCGCCGGTCAAGACCGCGACCACGCCGGGCATGGCAAGCGCCGCCGCAGTGTCGACGCGGGTGATGGTGGCGTGCGGGTACGGGCTCCGCACCAGCGCCACGTGCAACATGCCTGGGATCTTGAGGTCATCAACGTAGGTGGAGGTCCCGGTGATGAGCCGCGGATCTTCCTTCCGGCGCACCTGCGCTCCCACGTACCTGCTCAGAACCATCCGTCCTCCACCTCCGATAAGCCGCCAGCCGGTCGCCGTCAGCACTTAGCCGCTCGCGTCGTCCATCCGTGCGGCGCCGCTCCCTAGCGCCGGGAGCGGGCATTATCAGCCATCCGTCTCCCATCGTCAGCAGCGTTCGCCGCATCTGCTCCCGATCCAATCGATCCTCACCCTCAGTCAACGAGGGAAGGGTTACCCATCCTCCTCCGGCTCCTCATTGAACGGGATGGGTTCCGTGTCGAGCGCACCGAAACCCGTATCGCCGTAACCGCCGGTGACTCCGGGGTCGGTGTCGGCCCCGAGACCGCCCGTCTCGACCGGCGCAATCTCACGCCCCGTCACAGCGGCCATGATCCCGTCGAGCGTTCGGGCCACTGCCGCCTCGCTCACCCTGGTCTGCTGAGCAATTTCCCAAACTGGTGCACCATCGGCTGCCATCATCCCGATCTGTCGTTCCATCGTCGGCAGCGTTTGGATGTAGCTTCGTGCCCCAGCAAGGGTCCGCGACCGGTCATCTGGGGAACTCGTTGGTTGCTCGTCCATTCCACACCTCCTGATACCGGTCAGCGCAAAAGGAGTACCAATCTGACCAGGAGCCGAGGAGAGGCTGTGGAGCGGCCCACGCTGTCTCTCAGGCGCCAGCCATATGGCTTGCTCAGGTCAACCGGTACGGATGTCCGATCGTTTCGCCGCCGTCGACGGAGAGGGTGGCGCCAACAACGAAGGAGGCTTCGTCTGACGCCAGGTAGAGCGCCGCCGCAGCGATTTCGTCCGGGTGAGCCTGGCGGCCGATGGGTTGGAGCGCCGCATTCGCTTCCCGGTTCGCCTGAGCGATCTCCCGCTGTGGCGATGGGAGCGCCGCCCGCCGCCCGCCCATGTCCGTATCGACGAAGCCAGGACAGAGTGCGTTGACCCGAATGCCCTCCGCCGAGTAGTCCACGGCGAGCTGGCGCGTGAGCATGATGACCCCACCCTTGGATGCGCAGTAGGCCGCGGTCTCAGGAGCCGCCACGATCCCGTACGCCGAGGAGACGTTGACGATGGCACCGCCGCCTTGTCGGCGCAGGTAAGGGATCGCGTACTTCGCGCCGTAGAACACGCCGCTGAGATTGACAGCGATCACCCGATTCCAGTCCTCGATCGAGACCTCCTCGGCGCGCCCCCGCGTGCCAATCCCTGCATTGCTGACCAGCACGTTGAGCCGGCCGTACGCCGCAGCCGCGCCGTCGATCATCTTTGCCACCGAGGCAGCATCGGCGACATCACAGGCAGCGAACCGGGCCTGGCCTCCAGCCGCACGAATCTGGGCGGCCGTCTCCTCGCCGCCACCAGTATCCTGGTCGGCAACGGTGACCGCGGCACCCTCCTTCGCGAAGCGCTTCGCGATGGCCCGTCCGATTCCTGATGCCGCACCCGTGACGACCGCGGCCTTCCCTGCTAAGCGTCCGTGCTCAACCACACCCATCCCGCGCCCCCGGTTCACCACTCCCGACACGTGGGGCACGCCCCCGCGTCCCGCATGGTACCGCGCTGGTCGAGGGCAGCGATCTGGGCCCGGACGGTGACGGTCTCGATTTGCGGTGGATAAACGGTGAACCTAGAACCTGCCGCGACGCTCGCGCGTCGAGACGCCGTTCCCAACCTCGGCGGCTGCGCCGACGACACGAGAATCCGGCTCGTCAATGGAGAGCCAGCCTCGCCGGAGCGCGGTAACGACCGCTTGCGTGCGGTCGTTGACGGCCAGCTTTCGGAGGATGGAGGTCACATGATTCTTGACGGTCTGGGCGCTGATCCCAAGCGCGACCCCGATCTCGGCGTTGGTGAGGCCGTTGCTCACCTTGCGGAGAATCTCCAATTCGCGCTCTGTCAATGGCGCAAATGCACTCTGCGGGGCGAGGTTATCCGACGCGGTCGCGCGAAACTGCTCCAGCACCCTGGCAGCGACGTAAGGCTTGGCGAGGAGCTGCTCGTTGATCACGTACTCGCCGGTAGCAGCCCGTTTGATGATGTGAAGCAGGAGATCCTCGTCGACATCCTTGCCGCAGTAGGCGGAGGCCCCAGCGCGGATGGCCGCGAAGAGTTCGTCGTCACTCTCGTTCGCCGCGACGACCACCGTGGCAAGGGCGGGAAAGCGACGCCGCATCTCAGTCGCAACCTCAAGGCCGGGTGCATCCGGCAGGGTGGTCCCGACGAGCACCACATCGGGAGCCGACTCGTCGGCGCTCGTATACCCCTCGTTGGCCGTGGCCACGCTTCCGATGATGTCCAACTCACGGTCGGCCCCGAGGCAGCCGGCAAGGCCCCGGCGGAAGAGCGGCTCGCGCTCGACGATCAGGACGCGAATCGTGTCAGCCATGATCTCCCCTTCCCTGCGAGCCGTGTGAGAACGCTCTGCTGCCAGCGTTGCGGCCGCAAGACCTTTCTCACTCCGTGCACACTGGCCGCCAGTGGAGCCACGCCCTCCCCGCGCTCCACCATTGACATCGCTGCTACCAGGATCACTGGACGGGGTGAACCAGCAGGTCCCATGAGACCGTCATTCTCCCGGCACCGCTGTCTTCTGACAAGTCCCACATGATTGCCGTGTCGGTGCCATTCACACCTGCGTCCATGGCCGGCTCTCTACAACCCTGGGTCGCGAGCCCTGATGCCCCTCATCCGTTACGCGCTGGGTCTCCTCACACTACTCAGCCGCGGCGTGGCGGCCGAGACCGGCAGGGGGTGTTGCATGGCGCACAAGGCCAGTGATGGCGATCAAGGTGAGGAGATACGGAAGGGCGATCAGCAGATCCTGAGAAATGGGGAGACTCAGCGCCTGGGCCTGAACCCGTGCCGCCTGGGCGGCACCAAAGAGCAGGGTCGCTCCCAGGGTGGCAACGGGGTTCCAGTTGCCGAAGATGACCGCCGCAAGCGCAATAAAGCCCCGGCCAGCAGTCATGCCGATCGTGAATTGGGACAGGTCGCCAATCGAGAGATAGGCGCCGCCGATGCCGGCCAGGGCTCCGCTCGCCAGGACGCAGGCATAACGATAGCGTGCCACGTCCACCCCAACACTCTCCGCGGCGCGGGGATGCTCGCCGGCTGCCTGAATCCGTAGCCCAGCACGGGTGTGGAACAGCAGGTAGTGGACGAGGGGCACCAGCAGGAAGGCGATCGGCACCAGCACGTTCAGCCCCCGGCCAAGAGTTGGAAGGCGGGCTACGGCGGGAGTGCCGCCTGCGGTCTCGAAGAGCCGCTGGAGCAGAAACGCCGGGATGCCGGCGCCAAGTAGGTTCAGCGCCGTGCCGGCGACGATCTGGTCACCGCGAAGCGTGATGCACCAGAACGCATGGATAGCTGACGCGAGCGTGGCCGCGCCGGCGCCGATCAGCAAGCCGAGAAACGGGCGTTCCGTATAGTAGGTCCCGGCGGCGGCGGAGAAGGCGCCAACCAGCATGAACCCTTCCAGGGCAATATTCATCACCCCGGATCGCTCCGAAAGCAGCCCCCCCATCGCCGCGAAGATAAGTGGGGCCGACAGCCGGAGCGTGGCGGTCAGCAACGCGATGGTGAAGAAGTCGCTCACTACGGCTACTCCTTAAGGCGCATCCTAATGCCGTCAACGCGACAGAGGGTGGCTGGGCTGGCCTGCCAAGCGCCGACGGCGTCTCGGCTAGATGGCGGGCGGGTTGGGCCGGGACTCCAACTCCGGCTCCATGGCGGCTTCGGCTGCTCGGTCGGAACGAGCCCGCTCGTCCGTCCCACGACTCGGCAGTCGTCCGAGGAGACGTTGACCGAGCCGCAAATGGGAGATAGCAACCAGCGCGGCGACAGAGAGGATGACCAACCCCTGGAGGACCTGCACGATCTCGCGCGACGTGCCGGCGGCATTCTGCATGCGCGTCGCGCCGCTGCTCAGGGCACCGAAGAGCAAGCCTGCCAAGACCACCCCCGCGGGGTGGTTGCGACCGACCATGCCAACGGCGATGGCCGTGAAGCCGTAGCCCACGCGAACATCGTAGTACCGACCCTGGAGCCCCAAGGCATCCGCCGCACCGCCGAGACCGGCGAGCAGACCACT
>JAUJMG010000468.1:2332-3642 GCA_030446955.1 Thermomicrobiales bacterium | reverse complement strand
TTTTTCGCCTCTCCGTGTCCTCTACTACTAAGCACTGCCCGATTCGTGTGGCCGCCGCACGCGGGTTGAACGAAAGGAGGGAGGGGCGGCAGGGACTGGACATTGGCGGTGTTGCCGCCATGGGGCATCCGAACGATTGGAGGCGGTATCCGTGGCCTGCCAGGCCAGACCGAGAGGGAGAAACCAGGACATGAACTTGTTTGCAGGAGAGTGGGGCCGCAAGTTGGCGGCGCTCATGCTCGGACTGATGTTGGCCTTCGCCATGGTGACCACCGCGTCTGCTGACGGTGAAGTGAGCAACAACGGCGGGAACAACAACGACGGCGACGGGATCGTCAACGTGGACAATGACGACGACGACGACGACGGTGACGATGTCGACGATGTCGACGATGTCGACGACGGTGGCAGCGGCAACGGCGGCAACAACAACGACGGTGACGGCATCGTCAACTCGTAGACGCTCGACCGCTCGTTCACTCGACCTCTTGCGGAGCGTCTTTTCACGTTCCTGTGAGACAGTCGGTGAGGCGATGCGGTAGGTGCCGCGAGATCAGGAACCGGCGGGCGGCGAACGAGGCCGCCCACCCCTTGGCCGGCAACGTGCCGATCGAGCGACTACCGATGGCCAGGAAGGCCAGAAGGAAACGGTACCGCATGACGATCGAAGCACGAGTAGGCCGCAGCCTCCTCACGATGCTGACGGCACTGGCGCTCTTGGTCGCGCTCTTCGCGTTCAGCGCGTTCACTGCCTCCGCAAATGAGCCCGGGACCACCTCGACCTCCACGTCGACCAGCTGCAATAACGATGTCTGCGTCACGGAGACGAAGACCTGCGTCGCCGATGCCGAAGGCAACGACCAGTGCTCCACGAGCACCTCGACCTCCACCGGCGGCAGCACGGACGATGGGAGTACGGACGACGACTCGGACTCCGGCTCGACCTCGACGAGTTGCAACAACGGGGTCTGCACCACGGAGACCGACCCGAACAGCACCTCGACTTCGACGTAGCGTCGTCAAGGCGCACGCTGACGAGTGACCGCAACCGCCTCCCGCTGACCGGTGAGGTCGGAACCATCAGTGGCTCTCCTAGAGGTGCTGATGAGGTCGGGCGGGGAGCGGCGACCAAGATTCGGTCGCCGCTCCCCGTTGCGGGAGGAGGGGAAACCGGGGTTGAGGGATGGCGGGTTGTCGTGAGACGAGCGCTCCTTGAAGCAGTGAAGCAGCTTGCCGGCCTACCAGTCGCATCGTCGACCGGCTACGTCCAATCTCCGTCCGAGCCATCGGCGTCGCCTCGGACCAGCCAT
>JAUJMG010000468.1:0-2232 GCA_030446955.1 Thermomicrobiales bacterium | reverse complement strand
ATCGATGACGACTTCGCCAAGAGCCTCGGCATCGACCTGGAGAACGCCGAGACGATCACCATCCGATCCTCTCTTGGGGAGGAGAAGCGCCCGAAGGTCAATGTGCGCCTCCGGGTTGCCGGCAAGACCATCGACACCCAGGTCACGGTCACCGACCGCGATGAGCGCACGCATCCGATGCTGCTAGGGCGTCGCGACCTGGCTGGCTTCGCCGTCGATCCCTCCCGGGAAGACCTCACCAGGCCCGACGGCTCTGCCGGAAGCTCGTCGGAGCGGCTCTGCGCAGGCACGGTGTTCGGGTCGACCTCGTCGAGGTCGGAGGCCCTGACGCTTCTGACCACCATTCCGGTGACTGCCGCCCTCGTGGTTGGGATCAGGACGCTGGTCGGTCTCGTCACCTTCGGGGTGTTCGCTCCCGTCTTGCTCACCATTGCGTTTGAGCAGATCGGATTTGTCCGGGGGCTTGGGATGTTCGCGGTGATTCTGGCGACGGGGCTGCTCGTTCAGCCGCTCCTCAGGCGGCTGTACCTGCCGCGTGTCGCCCGTCTCGCGGTGCTCGTCGCGCTAGTGGTGGAGGTCATGCTGGTTCTTGATCTCTATTTGGAAGAATTTATCCCTGGCGGTCCCGGGGCAGCCGCCTTCCCGGTTGTGGTTCTCGCGATTATGGTCGAGCGGTTTTGGACCAACTGGGAGGAAGACAGCCTGGCCACGGCTCTCAAGACGTGCGGTTGGACGCTTGCCGTGGCATCGATCGCCTATCCCATCCTAGTCGCCGGACCCGTCCAGTCCTGGGTGGACCGAGCGCCGTGGATGGTTGCCCTTCTCGGCGGGCTGCTCTCCCTCCTGTTTGGTCGATACCGAGGTCTGCGTCTCTTGGAACTCACTCGCTTCCGGCCGGCCGCCGAGCCCCGGCCTGTGACCACCGAAAGGAGCCCATCATGATGCACTTTACGTCCGAACGCTGGGCCGGAATCCTGGGGATGAACGCTCGCAACCTGTACGTCGAGCGGGAGAACACCCTCGACGCCATCCGGCTGGTCAACAACAAGCACTTGACGAAGACGGCGCTCCAGAAGGCAAACATCCCCGTCGCTCCGACGCTCGCGCTGGTGAGCGACCGGCGGGAATTAGCGACTATCGATTGGCAAGGGTTGCCGGACTCCTGGGTGGTCAAGCCGAATCGCGGCCGCCAAGGGGCAGGCGTCCTGCTGGTGGCGGGACGGGATACATCCGGCTGGTGCAGCGCGTCTGGCCGCCACCTGGATCAGGCTGAGGTGGAGCAGCAGATTCGCGAGATCCTGGAAGGCGAAGTCTCCTCCGGCATTGCGGACCGGGACGACGCCATCATGGAGCCTTTGATCGTGCCCCATGAAGCGCTCAAGGCGGTGGTTCCAGTCGGGTTGCCCGACATCCGGATCATCTGCTACCACGACGTTCCGGTGCTGTCGATGTTGCGCCTGCCCACTCAGGCGTCCAAGGGACGGGCGAACCTGCACCAAGGTGGGATCGGCGCCGGCGTGGATCTCGCCACCGGAAAGGTGTACCGGGCGATGATGCACGGCCAGCCCGTCACCCGCCACCCTGACACCGACGCGCCGCTCATTGGCCTTGAGGTGCCGGACTGGGACAGGGTTGTTGACGCGGCAAGCCGGTCCGGGAGCGCAACCGGGCTGGCGTACGCCGGAGCCGACATCGTTGTGGACCAGGACCGCGGGACGCTAGTGCTGCAGGTCAACGCCCGGCCCGGATTGGA
This sequence comes from Thermomicrobiales bacterium, assembly GCA_030446955.1. Classification (GTDB taxonomy): domain Bacteria; phylum Chloroflexota; class Chloroflexia; order Thermomicrobiales; family UBA6265; genus LC2-1. The sequence goes on along the minus strand of JAUJMG010000468.1, from coordinate 479 downwards.
AATTCAGAACGTGACAGGAACAGGTCTCGCGGAGCGGCTGGCACAGGTAGCGGCAGTGCCGGCCGCCGCCTAGCATCATCCCGCTACTTCGGAAGGTGTTGGTGTACGGACGCTGCAAGCGTGACAACGTCTGCGCCAACCTCTCTACGCAGCTTGGGGATCAGCCACTGCGACTCCTCGCCGACCGGCGGGTGCGTCCCCTCGCGAGTTGAATCCAGGTTCTCGCAGTGTGGACGCGATCACCCTCATGTACCGCTCGCTGCAGAGCGAGCGGTGCATGAGGCCCGCCCCTCGTCACGGTCAGCTATTTCCTGCAGCCGCACCAATTTGCCGCAGTAGTTGGCGCTGTTCCCTCCTTGTGTATCGCCCAAAGAGGCGCGATTTGAGATGACACATGTATTTTTTCAGCCCCCTGGGATCTCTCCTAAGTTACCGCTGGCGTGCTGCCGGCAGTGCTAGGGCTTGAGCCATGAGGAGGG
>JAUJMG010000467.1 GCA_030446955.1 Thermomicrobiales bacterium | reverse complement strand
GACGACGGCACGCTCGCCATCGCGCTCGACACCTGGGACCGCGGCCGCTTGGTCAGCCCGCGACTGATGGTCGAACTCCAACTCGACCGGCCAGCCAGGTTTCAGAACCCAGGGCGACAAGTCCCCCGCCATCGCACGGCCTGTCGCCTCTGCGGCGCCCTCCCGGATCAATGACTGCGCGCGGCTGGGGTGGAGATGGAGCGCGGCGAAGGTCGAAAAGCCCTCTTTCACGGTCACCCCGACCACGCGATCCCCCAGCAAATCCCGGGTCTGCGCAACGGCCTTCTCGTCGCCGGTAACGAGGGCAACCGGGACGCCGAAGTGCCCGGCGACCAGGGCGTTGATGCCGAACTCACCCACAGACTGCCCACCAACGCGCACGTCATTGAGCCAGCCCGTCCAGGTATGGGCCAGGGGCGCTGCGGGAGTACCCGCCTTGGTGTGGTAACCGGTGTAAAAGACCGCCCCGACGCCCTCCAGGTCCACGCCCTGAACCATGCCGAGCGGCTTGTCGTTGCCGCTGATGAAACGGCAAGCCGGATCCAGCTCCTCCGGGATAAGGTTCCTCATGCCATCGTGGCTATCGTTGACGATGACCTCCTCAGCGCCACCGTCAAGCGCTCCCCGGATCGCGGCATTGACCTCCGCCGTCATACGCGCCCGCGCCCGCTCGTACTCCACCCCGGAGGTCGGCTCGTCGCTGCCGTACTCAGTGGGTGTGACTTGCACCCAGGAGACGACACCGCACGTTCCCTCCATGTCCGCTGAAATCAGGACCTTCAACGAGATATCCTCCCATTCAGAACCAATGATGCCGCTGGTCGTCGGCGAGCGGGTACGGCCGCAAGCATGGCAGGCGGCAGCACATCAAGGTGCGGGCATCCTGCTGGCGAGCGCTCCGGATGCTGGTGCTCCAGCGCGCTGTTCCCCCCGCCCCTTGGCTGGTCCGGGGAACAGCGTGAAGGAGTGTCACGCACCTTCCGTGGCGGAGCGCACGTTAGCGCAGCCCGAGCTGCTCCAACCGCCTCAAGGTGTCCTCGAGCCCCCAGGCGTGGACGATCCGGCCGTCGCTGAAGCGGAAGATATAGACCTCGTCGATGGCCTTAAAGCGGCGTCCGGTCGGCGCATGTCCCCGCCATGTGCCCAAGTGCGTACCCGAGCACTTGAATCGCCCCACGACCTTGTCGTCCTCTGCGATGAGATCGACCACGTCCATGTGGACATCCGGGAAGGACGAACGGAAGGGCTTGATCCAGCGCTTGGCCGCGGGGGCTAGAATTGGCGCGTAGAGCTCATCCACCACATCCATCCGTCCAGCGTTGAGCACCTCATCCACCAGCCGCCGCACGACGTCCTTGTTTCGCTCCGTCACGTTCACTCCTGCAACAGGCAACGTCGCTGTCAGTGCAACGGGGCTCTAGGCCACCCGCCCGATGTCGCTGAAGCGAGCAATGACCTCGTGAGCAGCGTTGTGGCCGGGGGCGCCCATCACGCAGCCACCGGGCCAGGCCCCCGCGCCACAGAGAAACAACCCGCCGATCGGCCCCTCATAGGAGGTGGAGCCGGGCACAGGTCGCTGATCGAATCCCTGCTCCGGCACCAGCTCCCCCTGGAAAATGTGGCCTCCCGTGAGGCCGAAGCGGGCCTCGAGATCAGGCGGGCCCAGAACCTGCCGGGCGATAACAGCACCGGGGACGTTCGGGGCGTACCGTCCGAACTCCTCGACGATGCGGTCGCCGATCTCCTCCCGGCGCTCGTCCCACGTGCCCTCGGCCAGGGTGTACGGGAAGTACTGGCTGAAGATGGAGATGGCATGTTGTCCCGGCGGGGCAACCGTATCGTCCACAGCCGACTGGAGGTGGATGCTCATGAACGGGTGGGTGGCCGGGTGACCGGATCGTGCCTCGTCGCACGCTGTCTGCATATAGTCGATGCTCGGGGCCACGAAGAGCCCCCCGGAGGTTCCCTGTCGCTGGTCCTGCCCCTCCAGAGCGGTGAAGTGCGGCAACTCCGAAAGAGCCAGGTTGATCTTGACCACCGGGCTCTCGATCTGGATCGCGTCAATCTTCGCCCGATAGTCAGCCGGGACCGCCGAGCCTGGTGCTAGTTTGAGGTAGGTTCGCTTCGGGTCCGCGTTGGAGAGGACCACCCCAGCCCGGATCTGCTCGCCGTTCGTCAGCACCACCCCCGTCGCCCGGTCCACGCCGTCGACCAGGATCTCCGCGACCTCAGCGCCCGTCCGGATCTCGACGCCGCGCTTGCGCGCCACCTTCGCCAGGGCCTGGGTCACCGCTCCCATCGCACCCCGCACATAGGCCCAGGCGCCGCGCCTCCCGGTCACCATGCCCATGGAGTGGTAGAGCTTGACGTAGCCGGTGCCCCGGTCACGGGGGCCGCGGAACGTGCCGATAATGCCCGAAGCGGCGACCACCGCCTGCCACCGCTCGTTCTCGAAGAAGTGCTCCGCCACCTCAGCCGCCGAGCCTTGGTAGAGCATGTCGAAGAGGGGACGTTCCTCCGGCGCCCCCTCGAACGCGGTCGCGACCTCCTCGTAGGACGGTGCAGGGCGGAGAATGAATTTGTCCATCGCGCGGGCGGCCCGCTCGATGAAGTCGTCGTAGGCGTCGTAGGCGGCCGCGTCCTTAGGGGAAAAGCGAGCAATCTCCGCCTTTGCCCGATCCGCGTCATTCCAGAACGTCATCGAGGTGCCGTCCGGGAAGGGGGCAAAGAAGCGCGGGTTGCGCTCCAGCAACTCGATCCCCTCATCCCAAGCTCCAAGTTCGTCAAAGATCTTGCGTGGAGCCAGAGAAAGCACGTAGGAGCCGGTGGAGACCCGAAAACCAGGTGTCAACTCCTCCGTGATCGCGGCCCCGCCGACCTCGTGATACCGCTCCAGAACACAGACGCGGAGCCCTGCCCCGGCCAAATAGCCTGCCGCGACCAGCCCGTTGTGTCCGGCACCGATCACCACGGCGTCGTACCGCTGCCCCTCAGCCATACCCCCGCCCTTCGTTTCTAGCCGTTCGTAGGCCGGGGATCATACCAGAGGCGCTTTTCCCCGGGCGCCGTAGCTTGCAGTGTATGATCGGTTTCCGGGGCCTCCGGAAAAACGTCGGCCGGCTGTCCGGGGTCGCACTCGCTCAGGCAGTCGGCTCGGAGCGAGGCACCGAAGCCGGGGCGGGTATTGGCCGGGCAGACGCGGGTGACTTCCAAGGACGTGGCCCCGTGGAGGATTTCCGCCTCGTCGTCGATCTTGTCCTGGCGCTAGGGGCCGCCTTTCTCGGTGGCATGGTGGCTCAACGCCTCGGGCAGCCTGTCCTCATCGGCTACGTCCTGGCCGGGGTGTTGATCGGGCCGAATACCCCTGGGCCGTCCGCCGATCGGGAGCGGGTTGAGGTGCTGGCCAACCTCGGGGTTGCCTTCCTCATGTTCGCGCTCGGGGTTGAGTTCTCGCTCGCCGAGCTTCGTCGGGTGCGCCGCATCGCCTTGATAGCGGGAGGCATCCAGATTCCCCTCACCGGCGCGCTCGGAGTGGCGGTGGGACTGACGATCGGTTGGTCCATCGAGGCGTCCCTGCTGCTCGGCGGGGCCTTCTCCATCTCCAGCTCGATCGTCGCGCTCAAGCTGCTACTCGGCCGTGGCGAGGCTAG
>JAUJMG010000466.1 GCA_030446955.1 Thermomicrobiales bacterium | reverse complement strand
GCCAAGAGGCCTTTCTGGCTGAAGCTGAGCGGCATCGACTCGCCTCCCAGGCGCGAGGGACTGCCCAAGGCAGCACCGGCCTCGGGAGCTTCAGGGCGTTCGTTCTGGCGCAGATCGTCCGGCTCCCATGGACGTGGCGGCGAACTCGGCTGAGCACGCCCCTGATCACTGCCGACGATAATCCAGTTCAGCTTGCTCCGGCGCAGGAACCGTAATGCCCTCCACGCTGGGCCGGTCTTTCTGACCGCCGTATGCGTCCGCTCGATCGCGCCGCCAAGGGAGATGGGCCGAAGCTCCTGAATTAGTCACACCCCGCCCTCTCCCTTGGCAACCCCATTCATCCAACCGCGCCAAATCTACACCTACGAGGTCATCATGAAGGTCATCGCAGCCAAACGTGCGGACCGTCCTGATGTTGGGAGGCGAAGACGGATCTGCGGGCTCGATCCGAAAGATGATGGCTATGTCCTGCCTGGGTGGCGCCGCCTTCATCCGACGGATGACGTGAGGTGCGGGAACGCGGGTCAGGTGACACCTCTGCCCCGAATACGTAATTCTGCGGATGATCCGAGGTGGTTTCTCGCCTACGGTACACCCATGGCTGACGGACACCGCTTGCCGGTCAAGGATGACCGGGTAGGTGTGTTCGTCAGTGATAAGCCATGAACGAGGATGATCCATCCACTGGCCCACTTCCCCACGCGGTCATCCTCCATCCACGTGGAACCCGACCTGGGACGAGGCAGCCTCTGCACTCCTCCTACCGTTCCGACCTGGTCGCGGCCAGGAGCCCTCGTCCCAGGCTCCGGGTTCGCTGCTCTCTGCCGGCATCTGCTCGCAGCACCGAGGAGGACCGGCGTCCAAACGTTCCGTCGCTAGCAAAGAGGTGGCGCCTCTGTAGACGGAATCACCCCGCGGCACGGCCGCCATGGCACAAGGTGGAGACGCACGAGATGAGGTGCTCGACGATGACCAGAACGATCTCGGCAGAGCAGGCTCACGCCGCGTTCTGTGACCTCCTGGCCTCGGTGCGCGAGACGAACGACGCCGTCGTCGTCGAGCAAGATGGAGAGCCAGTGGCGGTCATGATCAGCCCGGAGACCTACCAGCGCCTCCAGCATCTCCAACACCAAGCTGAGCAAGCCTGGGTCACGATCGACGAGTTTCGGGCCCGCAATAGTGGCAAGGATCCCGACGAAGTGCTCGAAGACGTGACGGAGATCGTGGCCCAGATCCGGCAGGGGCGCCACCGGCGCCGGAATCAGATCGATCCGGGCCAGCGCTGACAGGCGGGCCATTTCGCAGGACGGGCTGAGCCGCCCACGTGCTTGACGCCCTCCCTCCCCGGTGCGAGCCTTCGGCAGAAGGTCACCGCGAGGAGGTTCTAGCCAGCCGTGCCACGTGAACTGATTGCCACAGCGCCCCGAACCCCGGTGCTGCGCGAGTACGCCGATCCGCCGCTGGGCGAGCGACAGATCCGCCTCCGCACGGAGTTCGCCTCACCAAAGCACGGCACCGAGTTGGTCGCTTACCGTGACGAGCCCGCGGCAAGCCGCCCCTACGATCCTGCCTGGGGCGCCGTGATGCCCCGCTCGGAGGAGCAGGCGGCTCACAGCTTCCCCCTCCGTCTCGGCAATATGGCCGTCGGTGTCGTCACCGACACCGGCCCCAGTGTGACCCGCTTCTCGATCGGCGACCGCGTCTTCGGCCACTTCCCGATCCGCGAAACCCAAACTGTCGAGGAGACCCACGCCGATCCCCTCCCCGAGGGCCTCTCGCCAGAGGCCGCCGTCTGCCTTGACCCGGCCGTGATGGCGATGGCGATGCGCGACGCCCGGATCGCGCTCGGCGACCACGTTGCTGTCTTCGGGCTCGGCGCCATCGGGCTCATGGCAGTCCAGTTGGCTCGCCTCGCCGGCGCAGACCGGGTGATCGCTGTGGACCCGATTGCCGCCCGGCGCCAGGTGGCGCTCGCCCTCGGGGCGGACACTGCCCTCGACCCGGCCGCGGACGGCGCTGACGTCGGCCTCGCGATCCGCCGCATCACGGGCCCGGCGGATCCTCTAGCAGGGGAGCAGACGTCCCCGTCGCGCGTCCTCGGCGGATACCGCGAGGAGATCACGCAGACCGGTCAGCGCGGCGTGGATGTTGCCGTCGAAGTTGCGGGCAGCGCCCAAGCCCTGCACCACGCGATCCGGGCCACCCACTTCGGCGGCACGGTGTGCGTCCTCTCCTTCTACGGCCGCGACGCGGCCGGCCTGCGACTCGGCGAGGAGTTCCACATCAACCGCCTCCAGCTCGTCTCCGCCCGCTCCCAGAGCCTGCCGCTGCGCGACGCCCCGGCCTGGACGTTGCAGCGCCTGACGGAGGTGGCGCTTGAATGGCTACGATCCGGCCGCCTCCGCGCCGACGGCATCATCACCCCCGTGGTCCCGTTCGCCGAGAGTGTCGACGCCTACCGCGCCATCGACGAGCACCCCGAGCAGTCCATCAAACTCGGCATCCGCTTCCCGTAGCTGCCTCGAATCTCCGCCCCCTGCCGCCTAACCACTAGCGTCTGCCTACTGCCTACTGCCTACTGCCGTCTGGCGTGTCAAGCCGCCGCCCACAGCTCCCGCAGCAGCCTGGCGCTCTCCGCGATCGCCTCCTCCTTTGGCCCATCCACTCGGCATTCGATCCCGAGCCAGCCGTCGTAGCCGATCGCCTTCAAAGCGGCGAAGCCGGGCTGGAAGTCGAGGTGGCCGCGACCCGGCTGCAGGCGGTTGCTGTCGGCGACGTGGACATAGACGATGTGCTGTCCGGCCGCCCGGATGCTGGCGGCGAGGTCCGCCTCCTCGATCTGCATATGGAAGAAGTCCGCCATGATCGCGATCTCCGGCCCCACCTGCTCGGCAAACGCGACCCCCTGCTCAAGGCGATTCACCAGGTGCGCCTCGTAGCGGTTCAGCGGTTCCAAAAAGAGTGGTACCCCCGCCTCCGCTGCCGCCGGAGCCAATTCCCTCAGCTGCAGCACGAACAGGTCCCGCTCCAGATCGGCGCCCGTCGCAAGTGGGGAGAGATCCGGTAACGCCGGCCGACGGCCAGACTGCGGCACAATCAGCACGCCCGCCGCTCCGAGTTCCCCGGCGAGCCGCAATCGCTCCCGAGTCAGCTCCTTCGCCGCCGTGCGCTCCCTTGGATCGACGTCCACCAGCGTCATCCCGCCCGACACGTTGGCGACCTGAACCGGCGACTCCTCGAAAATACCCCGGAGTTCCTCCCGAGGTAGATCGAGAGACGCCGCGTGCAACTCGATGCCGTCCAGCCCGACTCGTTCCAGCCATGTCAGCTGCTCTCGCAGCGTCGCCCCCGGCGTCATATCTTCGCGCAGCGCCAGTTTCACCGGCTCCCCCCCCCTCGCAGCTTGACAGAACGTGATCGAACGCGGCAGAAAAGACCTTTGCCGCGCGTCGCCTCATCCTCTCACCATCGATGCCAAGGACAAAAACCCGATTGCAGACGTATCTCTTACAACACTGGATCCTCACTCGATGTCCACCCTTCTTATGGAGAACCTATGCCAAGCGGTCACCATCTCGCCGCCACCTCATCCCGATCACATTCAGCCCAGACGAGGCCACCGCCGCGACTGGCCACGCAAAAGTTGAGGGGTTCCGA
>JAUJMG010000465.1 GCA_030446955.1 Thermomicrobiales bacterium | reverse complement strand
TATGGGCACCACGCGACCGGTCGACGATGGGGCTGATGCGGCCACCTTCGGAGAGTTGCTGCGGCGCTCTCGGGTGGCGACCGGACTGACGCAGGAGGAACTGGCCGAGCGCGCGGGGTTGAGTGCCCGCGGCATCAGCGACCTGGAACGCGGCGCCAGGTCAGCTCCACGCAAAGGCACTCTCGCCCTGCTCCTCGACGCGCTCCCGCTTCCTGCACCCGAGCGAGCGGCGCTGCTTACCGCCGCTCGGCGCCCTGCTGTCCGGCGACCCTCGCCCGCCGCCACTGTCGACCGCTCCAACCCGGCGCCGCTGCCGGTTCCGCTCACCCCCCTCGTCGGCCGGGAGCGGGAGGTGGCGGCGGTAACGGAGTTGCTCCGCCGCCCCGATGTCCGCCTCGTGACGCTGACCGGTCCCGGTGGAGTGGGCAAGACGCGCCTCGCGATCCGGGTAGCCGAGGAACTCGAGGCGGACTTTCCGGACGGCGCGGCCTTCGTCGGGCTCGCCCAGATCGCCGATGCTGCACTGGTGCTCCCCACAGTGGCCCAGGCCCTCGGGGTCCGAGAAGCGGGAGACCGACCCCTGGCCGAGCAGCTGGCGGCGGCGCTGCGAGCGCGCACGCTGCTGGTGCTCGACAATCTCGAGCAGGTGGTCGAGGTGGCCCCTCTCCTCGCCGCTCTGCTCGCGGCCGCTCCCGGCCCCAACGTGCTCGCCACCAGCCGGGTCCCGCTGCGCCTCGCCGCCGAGCACCGGTTCCCCGTACCGCCGCTGTCGTTACCCGCGCCCGGTGCTTCACGGTCCCTTGCCGACCTGGCACGGTCTGAGGCGATCGCCCTGTTCGTCGCCCAGGCCCAGGCGGCCCGGCCCGACTTCGCCCTAACGGACGAGAATGCGTCGATGGTTGCCGACATTTGCCGTCGTCTTGATGGGTTGCCGCTCGCCGTCGAGTTGGCGGCGGCGCGTAGCAACGTGCTGCCGCCGGCGGCCCTGCTGACCCGGCTCGGTCAGCGCCTGCCGCTGCTCACTGGAGGGCCGCGGGACGCCCCGGCACGTTTGCGGACGATGCGCGACGCCATCGCCTGGAGCCACGGCCTCCTCTCGCCAGAGGAGCAGGTCCTTTTCCGGCGTCTCGCGGTCTTCATGGGCGGGTTCACTCTGGAGGCCGCCCAGGCGGTCGCGGGTGATGACGTCGAGGTGCTGGACGGGGTGTCGTGCCTCGTCAGTGCGAGCCTGTTGCGCCAGGAGGAGGGTCCGGACGGCGAGCCGCGCTTCGCTATGCTGGAGACGATCCGGGAGTATGCCTTGGAGCGGCTAGAGGCCAGCGGGGAGTCCGAGGCGGCGCGGTGGACCCATGCGACCTACTTCCTTACGGTAGCGGAGCGCCTCGCGGCGGAACTCTACGGGCCAAATCAGGGCCGCCATTTGGAGCAACTGGAGGGCGAGCACGATAACTTCCGTGCCGCCCTCGCCTGGGCGTTTGAGCACGGAGATCCCCTCGGTCCGCAGTTGGCCGTCGCACTTGGCTGGTTTTGGCGCCTCCACGGCCACCTTCGAGAAGGCCGGTTGTGGCTGGAGCAGGCGATTCTTGATCCCGTTGGTCTGGAGCCAGCCGCCCTCGCGCGGGCGACTGACTGGCTCGGTGGCTTCGTGGCGGAGCTTGGTGACGCAGCTGGGGCCCGCGCCCTCTACGAGCGTAGCCTCACGATCAGCCGCGAGATCGGGGATTGCAGGGGGATGGCAGGCGCTATCTACGTCCTGGGACTGTTAGCCTCCAAGCAGGGGGACTACCTGGGGGCAGAGTCACTCTTTGCCCAGAGCCTCTCGCTCGCTCGCTCCATCAGTGACCAGCGGGCCATCGGGAGGGCCCTCACAGCGCTCGGCGCCACTTCCTTGGCACTAGGGGATACCCATGGGGCGCGACCCCTGCTTGAGGAGAGCTTGGCGGTCTACCAGGCCGTTGGCTACACCCAGCGTGTCGCCCGTGCCCTGCACTATCTGGGGCTGCTTGCGGAGGCGGAAGACGATTGCCAGCGGGCTGAGGTGACCTTGCATGAGAGCTTGGCGCTGTTCCGGCAGGTCCGGCACCAGATCGGCATCGCCGATGTTCTCGGCGCGCTCGGATGGTTGGCCTTGAGGCGGGGCGACGGCGCGACGGCGACCACCCGATTCGCGGAGGGGTTGCGCATGTTCGGGGCAATGGGCAGCTACAGCCGACTCGCCGATGTCCTCGGCGGGTGTGCTGCCCTCGCGGCAAGGAGCCAGCCCGTGCGTGCTCTCCGCCTGGCCGCCGCGGCGTCGGGGCTGCGGGACGTTGGGTCACACGCGGTCTCGCCCGCCGACGCAAGCCGACTCGAGCGACACCTCGACCCTGCTCGGCGTGCCATTGGGCGGGATAAGGCTGCGGGAGCCTGGAGAGAGGGTCGATCGATGGCGCTCGCGGAGGCACTCGCCGATGCCTCCGCCCTGCTTGCAGAGCCGCTGTCAGTGGAGGCAACGGTGCGGGCGCCCGGCGATGCCCTTTCGCACGGCCTCTCCCCTCGGGAGCTGGAGGTGGTGCGCCTGATCGTGACCGGGTGCTCCAACCAGGACATCGCCGACACCCTCTTCATCAGCCACCGCACGGCCACCACCCACGTCCGCAACATCCTCACCAAGCTCAACCTCGACAACCGCGCAGCCGTCGCAGCCTGGGCCACCCGTCACCACCTCGCCTGACGGCGCTGAGAGCCCGAGTCACCCCACCACCCCGGCTACGCATTAATGCGTAAGGGTCCGCTCCTGCCCGCTCTCTCCTGATTACCCATTCCGGTCGATGTTCGCCGCCTCCTGCAGGAGCAGGATAAGACTGTGCCCCGGAGGAGCCGGGACGCACCGGGAACACGGTACGGCGAGCAGGAGAGACACACCATGGACGACGCACGCATGAAGCGAACGGCACAGGGGTTGATCGGCGGAGCAGCGATCCTGCTGGGGGTCATCGGCGGGATGACCGGATCAGCGGCGACCGTGGCGGGGGCGCCCAACGCTCCCGAACCCTACGACGGCAGCGGATGTGGGGCGGGCAAGGCCGAGTTGCGCTACGCCAAGAGTGACCTCCCGGTCGAGCAGGATCGGAGCGGGAACGCGAACTACGGTGTTGGCCCGACCGCCGAGGTTGCGTAGCGGCCCACGCCGACGAGACGGTCCCCGTTCGTGCAGTAGGTGCCCGGTCCGTCCAGGCGGACCGGGTCCTCGTTGCTTGTTGGTTCCACTCGGACCGTGCGGCAGGCCGACAGGGAGGGGAGTCTCCCCTCCGAGAAGCGGTGATATCTACACCAGAGCGGCAGAGGATGGTGGGTGCTCGCGGGTTGACGCGGAGCGATCTCATCGGTGGATCGGTGGTAGGTATTCGCAAATCGCACGACATAATCTGAACGGAGACGGGGACAGCTAGTTCGTACCGGATCGCCGCCGTGTTGAACGGTGGGTTTGTACGAGCGAAGCCCCCTAGCTGCTCCATGCACGGATGAGGGTTAATCGGTGATGGTTGCCTTCCCGACGTCCCGGGAAGGCGTCTGGCCTCCTTTGCGCATGCCCGAGGGCGCTAGGGTGGCGAATGCCCGAGTGATCGGGCCGGCGTGATGGCCGCGCTCCTCGGTCTCCTCCTTCCGCTTGACCGCCG
>JAUJMG010000464.1 GCA_030446955.1 Thermomicrobiales bacterium | reverse complement strand
CGGCCTCGACCGGCTTGCCGTGACGCGTGACCGCCGCTCGAATCCTCGCCACGCCCAACATAGTGGCGTCGATGAACCCTCGCCGCCGCCACCCGCCGCTCAGAAATGATCCGGCACTCCGGCCGACTTGGCGGTCCGACGCCCGGGTTTCCGGACGCTACGGCAGCGGGTCGAACCGCACTTTCTGAACGTCAAGGGCTCGGAGACCCTCCAAGCCCTGGCCGGCCCGCAGCCAGTCGCGTTGCGCAACCCACATCGGCTCAAGCGCTGCTTCCACCTCCGGTGTGAGCTGGTCGCCACCAAGGTCGCGGACGAGATCGGGTGGGAGATCGCCGAGCGCTCGCAGCGCCCACAGGTGACCCTGGCCCTCTTGCCGTGCGACGTCGACGAGCGTGTTGATCGCCAGGTCACTGACGTGCGCACCGTGGCTGCCCGTCTTGGCCATGCCGACCCGGGGATGACCCTGCGCGTGTACGCCCACGTCATGCCCGGCCGACAAGCAGCCGCAGCGGCTGCCGTGGCGGCCCTGGTGGAGGGAGTCCAGCGATGAGCGGTGACCACGCTGTGACCACCGACGGCCGCCATGGTCACACCTTCGACGGAGATACTCCTGCTGAGCAAGGGCCTCGTGGTGCGCCCCCTGGGATTCGAACCCAGAACCTGCGGATTAAGAGGGGCTCGCAGCGCAGAGGGATGAATCCCGCCTCGTGCTGGGGCGGCCCGTCGCTGCAGCGTTCGCCCTGCTCAACCCAGGATCGAGCCGGACACAACCGCACGGGAACGAACCGTGACCGCGGATCGTCTCGCATTCGTCTGTGAATCGTGTGACCACAGCCGTGACCAAGGGCCGCGCCTCAGCTGCCTCCCCGACCAGGCCGTCACGGGGGAGGGCTGTGGTGGCTAACCAGACCCGACAGGGATCGGTGCCGGCCATCATCGACCAGGTCGTCTCCTGGTGTGAGCAAGGCCGCACAGCTCTCGTTGATGCCAAGGCCGTCGCCCAGGCCCCGACTTGCTCGGTTGCCTCGACCCTGGAGCACGCCGTGCGCGGCCTCACGAGGTGTCCCAACGGATCATCCGTTTCCACGACGTGCGCCACACCTACGCAGGCTTGGACTTAGCAGCCGGCGAGGAGGTCGGCCACCGACCAGATGAAGCCCGCATGGTTGCGGATGACCGCAGTGTTGATCGTCGCCACGTGGCTCTCCCGGGTTCGAACCATCCTTTAGGGGCCCATGTTTGCATTTCGTTTGCAGATCCGGCCACGGGCCCCACGACGACGCACCTGTCAGTCCGCTATCAGTCCGCTGTCGCCGAGCGGGCAGAGGCAGCACTCGCCCGCTCTCGCTGACGAGCGGCACGAAGGTCGTTTGCCAACCCTCTGAGAACCCGCAGGGACGCATCGCGTTACGCTCCGCTTGCGTGAGTGATGATAACGAGCGCTCATCCCGGTTCAGGCGCGGATTCGATGCCCTGCAGCAGGGCCAGGAGCGGGACGAGATCCAGCTCCGCCAGGACCTCACGCTGATTCGTCACTTCGCCGACACAGCCGCTTGGCCGACAGAGGCAGCGGAGTTCGCACGCAAGGTCCTGAGCTACTTCCCCGACGTCGACGAGGACGCTGACGAGTGGCCGGACTGGAGCGCGTCCGAGATCCTCGAGTGGATAGTGCACGATCTCGCCAAGGCTCTGGAGCGGTCCACGAGGCCGCCGTCCAGCTGACACCTGTCGTCCGGCGGGCCACGGCCACCGTTTCTGGGTCCACGTCCACGATCCACCGCGCCTTTGAACCCCTATCTGCGCCACCTCCTGCCGCTCGACCCCCTCGTCGAGGTGGCTCCCATCGTCGTCACAGCCAAGGGATTGGAACGCCTACGTCGAAGCTCTCGACGCTCTCGGCGCCGCCTTCCCGCCGCTGCGGGCCGAGACGGACAAGCGCGCCGCCTGGGGGCGCGAACGAGCTGCCATCGCCCGCCAGACGGGCAACGTGCGAGCCAACGTCGTCACGCCGGGCGAGGGCGAGGGCGATCCCTCCCAGGACGTGCGCCAGGAGGCTTCTCCTGCGCCCGCTGTGCCCAGTGACGCGTCGCTTGGTGGATGGATCGTCAACAAGGCCAGCGAGCGCCTCAGCGGGGCGTCTGAGCGATCTCAGGACGCGACAACGCCTCCCGGAGGACGGTCCGAAGGGGCGCTGCGCTCGCCCGCTGCCATACCGCGAGCGGGGACAGGGCCGCCGAGGCGGCATCGGGAGACTAGATCAGCCGGCCCACTGCTCCCGGAGGACGTCGGGATCCTCGCCGTACTCAGCGCAAGACGGATCCTGCGACCACGCCTCGGGGCCGTCGTAGCCGTCCCAGATCGGCTGGGAGGTGCCGTCGTCGTAGGTGTCGAAGCCAATGGGGGGATACCCGCACTCCGCGACATCGCCTGCACCGGTGCTGTCGGGCACGCTCGCCGAGGACGTCGCGCTGGCCGCTGGTGCGGGCCGCAGGAAGTCGTAGATGCCCACCAAGCACGCTTGCCTGAGCGCCTCGATCTTGTCCTCGGACGTCACCCAGTAGTCGTTGTTGGCCCGAACCCAGCTGTCGGCGGTCAGATAAACCGCATCCTCGAAGTTCGCCGTCCCGGTGCCGACGTAAGACTGCACGCTCTGGTAGGCGACCTCCCAGGTGGCGCAGTGGTCATAGGCCTCTTGCGCCTCGGCTTCGTAGGGGACCTCGCCCTCGATCACGTCGGTGGAAGAAGCGTCTGTCGAGGACGCTGAGCCGCACGCTGAAGCGCCAAGGGCGGCGGTGAGAAGAAGTGCTCGCCACCGGTTCATGAGTAGCACCCGATCTCGCTCATGCGCTCGTGGGCTCATCTCCGTAGCGACGGTTGCACTCTTGGACCGCGCGGTTCTCGTCGATTCTGTCCCAGACGACCCCAATCCCGCCCTCGGCGTCGACCTGGTCTGCAGCTCGCTGCAGGCACAGCTCGTAAGCGACGTCTTCGTCGCCGTTGCTGCACCCAACGAGACCGGTGACGAGCGTCGCTGCTGCCACGCCGATGAGAAGTGCGCGTTTCATGTGGTCCTCTTCGTCGTTTGATCGCTCTTGCCAGGCACTCGGGAGCTTGAGAACCTCGGCCCGGGGGTCGCTCTTGCTGGTGGTCAGGAGGGCGACTTCGCTAGTGACAGATGGGGCGCCGCAGTGGCTGAGAACGCCGGCGGCGTCTGCCTGACATCAGTCCTATCGGCAGGAGGCTCGACGAGCTTGAGCGGGGCCCACCCTCGGACCCTGTTCGGTCAGTCGGACTACTCCGTCAGTCCCCGCACAGGCCTCCTCGTGCGGGAGTGTCATCGCTGCCACCTGAGCTGCACCTCGCGCTAACGGCGCAGGTCAACGCGCTCCCTGGGCGACCGGCCTCCCCAGAAGCCGAACTGCTCGTCGGCGTGCTCCTTCAGACATGGCAAGCGGACGGGGCAGGAAGCACAGATGGAACGGGCCTTGGCGTAGCCCGAGGAGTCGAGGCGCTCACCGTCGCCGACGGGGAAGAAGATCGAGGGGTCGAACCCCCGGCACGCCGCCCGCTTCCGCCACGCCGGCACCTCGATGTCAAGCAACTCGTCGAGCAGCTCGGCCAGCGAGGCCATGGTCTTCGAGTGTGCCCATCCAAGCGCCC
>JAUJMG010000463.1 GCA_030446955.1 Thermomicrobiales bacterium | reverse complement strand
TGAGCGAGCATCCGCTGCTGGTCGTTGATCGTTGCGAGCTGCGTGCGGAGTTGGGCTAGACGCGCCTCTCTGCTGCCAGCGGTGACGGGAACGGCTTCAGGGGCAGGCTCGCCTCGGAAGCCCGAGTTGCCGCCCATCATCGCCTTGCCCATGAACAGCATCGACAGCGGGCAGGCCGCCACCAGCAGCAGCGGGAGCGCGCTCACGAACAGGTTCGGGGCCACCGTGAAGATCCCGAGCCCAACCAATGCCAGCCCGCCGATCACCTTCTTGTTGAAGCACATGGGCCTCAGTCCTCCTCACTCGTCGCAGGTCCGCGCCAAATTCTTACACTGCGTAAGATATCCGCTGCTGCCACCGATGTCAAAGACCTTGCCTTACCCCTCGCTTGGGAGAATCGTCTGGGCCCGCTCGACAATCTCCTCCTCATCGATCGCCGCCAGCACGATGTCGCGGACGATGCCGTCTTTGTCGATCAGGATGTGGGTCGGGAAATTGGCGATCGGGTAGCTCACGCCCGTGTCCGCGCGCGCCTGATCGGAGGCGATCAGAAAGGTCGCGCCGTTGCGAGCGGCAAACGACGCGGCATCCGTTGCCGGCTCGTCGAGCGAGACAGCTAGCCACACCAACCCCTTGGGCTGAAGTCGTTCGTAGGCGGCCTGGATCTCGGGCATCTCTGCACGGCAGGGCGGGCACCAGCTCCCCCAGAAGTTGAGCCACACCGGTCGGCCGCGAAATGCCGAGAGAGGCACCCGAACGACCGGACGCCCCTGGTAGTCCACCACGGTGGTGACGACATCGGGTGCCGGGTCACCGATCTTCGGCAGCAGCGTCAAGTTCACGCCGCCCCGACCGAGCTGGGCGAAGCCTTGGCGGCCACCGACGTACCAGGCCGCGGCGACAATCCCCAGCGCAACGACCAGGGCCATCACCAGGGTGAAGTGGCGGGACTGCGCCGTGAGCCGGGCAGCCTCGTGGCCCTCGTCGGGGGCAACGGCCTCAGACGGGACGTCGCGTGGCATGCGCCACCTCAGAGCCGGCACCGGCGCCTTGGCCAGGGGCCTCAAGCCGGACGGCCGCCGGAAGCGAAACGGGCGTCTCCCTCGGCTGCAAGGCGGCGAGTTCGGCCTGGATGGCCTGGAGCTGCCACTCGAGTGCAGCCACCTGGTTGGGGCGGGTCACGAGCGGGGTCTGGGCGTCTCTCGTCCGCGACGTCGAGCAGCCCATCTTGCGCATGTCGACGATGCAGAACAGCATCATCAACGGGCAGGCCAGAAAGGCCAGGAAGGGCAGCACGAGCAGCACGAGTTCCATCAGCGTCAATCTCCACGCTCGTACTCTTACGACACGTAAGATTACGAGTCTCCCCCGACCCCGTCAAGGATGGGTTCGGCACGAGGGCACAGGACTCGACTAGGGGCGAACGAGGAGAGCGTCAGAGGAGCCAGTAGATCAGCGTGTCGTGGAGGCCGGCGAGGACCAGCAGGAGCCCGCCGAACGGGGCGAGGACCCGCTGTGCGCGTCCGATCTGGCCGGTGTAGCGGCGCAGCGATCCGCCGCCCAGCGCGAGCAACCCGAGGGCGAGCAGGAGCGGAAGGGCCGTGCCGAGCGCGAAGAGGGCGGGGTAGAGCAGTCCGTCCGGTCGCGAGAGCGCCAGCGGGATCAGGAGCCCGAAGAAGAGCGCGAAGAGGGTCGGGCAGAACGAGAAGCCGAAGGCGACGCCCAGGAGGAAGGGCGCCCCGTTCGCCCGCTGCCGGACCGTCCCCCGGAGCCGCGACCCGATCGTGTGGCCCGGCGCCCGGTGGAGGCGCAGCACGCCGACCAGGGCCAAGCCGACGATGACCATCAGCGGGCCAAGAACCTTGCGCGCGGCCACGAACACGGGAATCGACACCTGGGACAAGCTGGCCCCAACGGCCACGGCGAGCAGGCCCAAGGCGGTGTAGACGAGGGATTTGCCGGCGAGGTAGGCCACCACGCCGCGCCAACGCGGTCGGCCGGCGTCGGCTCGACTCAAGACGGTGAGCGCGCCGACGCTCGTCGTCAGCTGGCAGGGCGCTGCCGCCCCCGTCAGCCCGAGCAGCACGGCGGTCACAAGCGGGATCCGCACGATCTGGTCGAGGGCCTGCGTCCGCGTTGTCACCTGCGCGGAGAGCGAGCTGAGGAAGACGTACCAGTCGAGGATCGCGTGCCGGATGACCTCAAGCATCGTTGGCGCCTTAGGGCAGGTCCGGGCAAAGCGCGCACACCATCTTGACGAGGTCTGCCGAGGCGGCCAGATCGATGGTGGCCACGGCGATGATGGCCGCGAGGGCGAGGCTCGCCACCCATGCCGGGGCCGGGATCGTTGGCAGGACCGGCCGTCCCGCCAACTGCGCGATGCGCGCCTCGGTCGCGGTCAGAGCGGCCGCGCCAGGAACCCGCATCGGCGGCGTGGCCAGCATGGCCAGAAGGGCCGTCGCCAGCGCCCCCCGCGGCGCCACCGCCAGTGCCGCCCGGTCGGCACCAAGTTCGATCCGCGCTTCCAGGCGCTGCCGCAGGGCGGGGGCGAGCGGGAACATGAACGCCGCGGCGGTCAGGACGTGGATCGCCAGGTACCGCGCCGGGTCCCGGCGGCGAAGGTGCTGGCGCTCGTGAGCGAGCACGGCGGCGAGCGCCTCGTCGTCGAGACGATCGAGGAGGCCTGCCGTCACGGCCACCTGGGGCCGAAGCAAGCCGTAGCAGAACGCTGCCGGAAGCGCGTGCTCGAGATAGGTCAGCCGGTTGGACAGCCCGAGCGCCGCTCCGGCGGCAGAGAGACGAAGCGGCAGCGGGGCCGCCTGGCGACGCAGGGTGCGGTTGAAGCGGAGGGTGCTAATGAGTTGGACCGTGCCGGCCCGGGCGCCATTGCCCAGGGCGAGCGCGGCGAGGATCAGGAGCAGCGCGAGGGGAAGCGGCGGCAGGTGGTTGGTCAGTTGGGCGAGGGGGGGATACTCGGCGCACACCGCCTGGTAGCCGCGAGCGACGGGGACGAGGAGGGCGGGAACCGCCGCGAGCAGCAGCACCACCAAGCCAGTCACGGCGCTGACCGCCCAGGGCCAGGCGCGAAGGCGGGCGATGGTCAGGTGTCGCTGGCACATCAGCGCTCTTCCTTTCGCTCGCGGACCAGCCGCTCCAACTCATCAAGGTAGGCCGGGTCGACCTCCTCGGCCGCGCGAACAAGTTGGGCCAGGGCGTGCCGGCCGAAGTCCCCCACCAGCCCGCTCGCCACACTGGCCGAGACCCGCGCGAGAAAGGCCTCGCGGCTCTCTGCGGCCCGGTAGCGGAAGGCGCGCTCGGAGGTGCCCTCACGGATGAGGAGTCCCTTCTCGACGAGGCGATTGGCGACGGTCATCACCGTCTTGTAGTGCGAGCCGGCGTCAAGGGCGGCGCAGATCTCCTTGCCGGTCGGCGACCCGAGCCGCCAGACGGCCTCCATGATCCGAGCCTCCAACTCGCCCAAAACCCGGGTGAGGCCGCTGCCCTCAAGGTTGAATCGGTGAATGTCCACCCCAGCGTCCCCACAACGTCTGATCCTCTGAACGCAGCCACCCGGCTCCGTAAGCTCGCTTACAGCGCGACGATAGTTTATCTTACATGATGTAAGCTGTCCACGCGCGGGGAGGATGGCCGCGCACCGCGAGAAC
>JAUJMG010000462.1:2051-3669 GCA_030446955.1 Thermomicrobiales bacterium | reverse complement strand
ATTCGTTATGCGATCGACAAGGATTCCCTGGCTGAGACGGTGACCAAGGGTCGCAACACCCGCGCTGACAACCAGTACTCGGACAAGGGGCCGCTCGACCGCTACAACGACTACACGCTGCCCAAGGATGAGTTCAGCGTGGAGAAAGCAAACGCCCTGCTCGACGAGGCCGGTTACACCCTGAACAACGGCGTCCGCGAGAAGAACGGTCAGCGACTCTCCTTCCCAATGCTGACGTACTCGGGGTTCGAGGAATACAGGAACGCCCTTGAGGTTCTCCAGGAGATGCTCCAGGCGGTCGGGATCGAAACCATGCCGGAAGTCATCGACTACGATGCGCTGGTTCAGCGATGGGGCGATCCAAACGACGACCCGATGACTCGCCCCCTCACGCTTGAGGAGTATCCGCATCCTTTCGAGCAGGATCCGGACGTCACTGACGAACTCCACTCGGCGAGCTTCCCGCCGAACGGCCAGAACTACAACTACGTCAAGGACGACCAACTCGACCAGCTCATCGCGCAGGGGCGCACCGAGACTGACGACGAGAAGCGGATCGCGATCTACCACCAGCTCGACGCGCGGCGGAAAGAGGTCATCCCCTCGATTCCGCTCTACCTCGCTACCGACGGCTGGGTCTTCAGCCGCAAGGTCGGTGGCGTGCCCGAGAACACCCCGAGCAGCCGCTGGTTCCTGCGCTGCTGTGCGAACAAGATGTTCAAGGCCGAGTAGGGGATCGAGGGGGCAGAGGGGACCACAGCAAAGAGAAGGAGTGGTTCGGAGCCTGGCAGGACGGTCTTGGCGCGTTCCCCGCTCGTCCTCCTTGGTCCCCTCGTCTCGCTAGCGGGGCACTCATGACCGCGTACATCGTTCGCCGTCTACTCTGGATGGTGCCGATCCTGCTCGGGGTCTCGGTGATTACCTTTGCCATGCTCAAGAATGTCCCGGGCGACCCCGTCTCCCAGATGATGGCCACGGGACGAAGCGGTGGAGCGCGAGTCACCCAAGCCGACCGCGAGCGACTGGCCAGGCAGTACGGGCTGGACAAGCCGGTCTACGTCCAGTACGTCGACTGGCTGCGGGAGATCACCCGCGGCAACCTGGGCACCTCCTTTGAGAGCAACCGTCCAGTGCTTGAGCTCATCCTGGAGCGGCTGCCGAACACGATGAAGTTGGCGGGCATCTCCCTGGTGCTGACGTTACTGATCGCCCTCCCACTGGGGATCGTCTCAGCGGTGAAGCAGAACACCGCCACCGACTACGGGCTAACGTTCTTGTCCTTCGTCGGCATCTCCATCCCCTCCTTCTGGTTGGCGCTGATGATCCTCTACTTCTTCGGCGTCGAGCTGCACTGGTTTCCAACCCGCGGCATGCGCTCGATCATGGTCGAGCCCGGGTTCTGGAACGAACTCAAGGACAGCGTCCAGCATTACATCATGCCGGTCTTTGCGGTGACGCTGATCGGGCTCTCCGGCTACGTCCGCTTCCAACGCGCGGCAATGCTTGAGGTCATCGGGCAGGACTACATCCGGACTGCCCGCGCCAAGGGAGTGCCCGAGCGGACCGTCATCCTCAAGCACGCTTGGCGCAACGCGCTTCTACCGATCATCACCCTCCT
>JAUJMG010000462.1:0-1951 GCA_030446955.1 Thermomicrobiales bacterium | reverse complement strand
GCTATCTCCCTGTGCTCGGTTGCTTCACGCGACGAGTGAAGAGGGGAAGCCCGTGTTGACGTACGTTGGCAAGAAGCCAAGCGTGAACGGCTGAGCCCATGCAGCAGGTCGGGATGGCCAGTGAAGGGGTCGAGCTCGCCGAGTTAGCGCGTGCACCGGAGGGTGACGTGCTGGCGGAGCGGCGCCCCGGCCAGTGGGCAATGACGTGGCGCCGGTTCCGGCGCCACAAGATGGCAGTGGGCGGACTGGCGGTCCTGATCCTGATGTTCCTCGCGGCGGTGTTCGCGCCGGTGGTGGCGCCGTACAACCCCAACAAGCAGGACCGGATCCTGGCTCGCTTCGGCGAACCGGCCGCACCGAGCCTGGCCCACCCCTTCGGCAGCGATAACCTTGGACGCGACTACCTTTCCCGTACCATCTACGGCGCGCGCGTCTCGCTGATGGTCGGCTTTCTCTCGACCGGGCTGGCGATCGCCGCTGGCGCCGCGCTCGGGGCAGTCGCTGGGTACGCCGGGCGATGGATCGACATGCTCGTCATGCGCTTTGCTGACGTGCTATTAGCGTTTCCGCCGCTCCTCTTCCTGATGGCCGCGCTCTCGACGTTCCAGTCGCGTAGCGTCGTTGTCCTTTCCGTCGTCATCGGGGTGATCGGTTGGATGAACGTCGCGCGGCTGATCCGCGCCGAGTTCCTCTCTCTGCGAACCCGAGAGTACACCGAGGCGGCGCGGGCCGTCGGCGCCTCCGCTCCGAGCATCGTCTTCCGGGAGCTGCTGCCGAACGCGATGGGACCATTGATCGTCGCCGCTACCTTGTCGATCCCGGGCGCGATCCTGCTGGAGAGCACCCTCTCGTTTCTCGGCTTTGGCATCCAGCCGCCGACTGCGTCCTGGGGCAACATGCTCAATCGCGCCTTCCCGGAGATGCGCGACAGCGGCGCTTGGTGGATCGGCGTCTTCCCAGGCGCGATGATCGCCCTGGCGGTACTCAGCTTCAACTTCGTCGGCGACGGCCTCCGCGATGCACTGGACCCACGCTCGAGGACGGGGTAGGTGCCAGTGCTTGACAGCCTTCCGTGGTCGCCGTGGATCTCGGTGCAAGGCACGCACCCCCGGGTGACGTCGGTGAGGAGAGGCAGTGATCGTGAGGGAGAACCGCGTGCCCTCCGCTACGAGACGGGGCACGGACGGCGTGCCCGTGGATGCGGCGGGGTTGCCACCCGCCTCTGGCTTGAAGGCTGACCATTGATGGCCGAGCCCGCACCACTCCTCCGGGTCCAGGACCTCAAGATCGACTTCCGGACCGAGGACGGCATCGTCCACGCGGTCAACGGGATCTCCTACGCGCTCAACGCGGGCGAGGTGATGGGGATCGTCGGGGAATCAGGGTCGGGCAAGAGCGTCGGTGCGTTGTCGCTGATGCGACTGATCCCCTCGCCGCCCGGGAAGATCGTTGCGGGGGAGGTCGTCTTCAACGGACGGGACCTGCTTGAGCTGTCCGAGGAGGAGATGCGCCGCGTCCGCGGCAATGACATCTCGATGATCTTCCAGGAGCCGCTCACCTCACTTAACCCCGTCTTCTCCATTGGCGACCAGATCGCGGAACCGTTGGTTCTTCACCAGGGCCTCTCCAAGCGCGCGGCGCGGGAGCGCACGCTGGACCTGCTGCACTCGGTTGGCGTACCCAACCCGGACCAGCGCGCTGACGCCTATCCCCACCAGCTCTCGGGCGGCCTCCGTCAGCGGGCGATGATCGCGATGGCCCTCGCGTGCGATCCCTTACTCCTGATCGCCGACGAGCCCACGACCGCGCTCGATGTCTCGATCCAGGCCCAGATCTTGGAGCTAATGCGCGGCCTCCAGCGCACTTCCGGCACCGCCATGCTCTTCATCACCCACGACCTCGGCGTCGTCGCCGAGATGTGCGACCGGGTCGCGGTGATGTACGCCGGACG
>JAUJMG010000461.1 GCA_030446955.1 Thermomicrobiales bacterium | reverse complement strand
GGCGTCAGCACCCGGAAAATCTGCCCATGCCTACCCACCTGGTCTCATGGCCAGTCGGGCGACGGCGGAACGACGCGGTGGGAGCGGCGCAGCCATGACGACCAAGCCTCCTGGCGATTCCGCCGACTTCCCTCAATGTCCAGCCCGCGATGTCGCGACCGAGGTGTCGCCACTTTGGCCACTGGTCGTCGTCCTCGGTGACATCGCCCAGCGTGTCTGCCGACGCCAGTCGGAGGAGCACGGGTTTCCCAATCCGACGGACTCGCCGCACGACGCCGCCTGAACGCCGATGCCCCGGCGCGTCAGACGTCGGCGTCGCCGGGGTGTCCAGGAGAATGACGACCATGGCCACGTTGTACACTTCCCCTGACGATAGCGAATCGACCACGTCGGTGCTCGACATACCTCGCGGAGCGAACATCGCCTCGTCTGGTGCCAGCAACGCCGTCCATCCAAGTAGCGTCTCTACCTTCGCGCTAGCATACGCATCGCGCGGCGTTCCCGTGCTGCCGCTCCATAGTCCGAACGATGCTGGGCACTGCAGTTGTCGCCGAGACTGCGGGCGCGACACCGGCAAGCATCCCCGCACCCGGCACGGGCTCCACGATGCCACAACTGATGAGGCAGTGATCCGCCGCTGGTGGGAGACGTGGCCGTCGGCGAACATCGGCATCCGCACCGGCGCCGTGAGTGGCATCTTCGTCATCGATGTCGATCCCGAGGGATACGAATCCTTGGCCGCCTTGGCTGCTGACCACGGCGCGCCCGGTTTCTGCCCAGACACCTGGACGGTGCGCACAGGCCGTGGCGGCGCCCATCTTTACTTTCGGCATCCCGGTTCAGGGGTGCGAATCAAGACGAGTGCGGGGATCCTGGCGCCCGGTGTCGACGTCCGGGGCGACGACGGCTACGCCATCCTGCCCCCGTCGCGGCACGCCAACGGGAACCTCTACGCCTGGCTCGACGGCTTCGCCCCCGGGCAGGTGGCACTGGCCGACCCACCGCCCTGGCTGTTGGCGCTGGTCCTCGCCCCAGCCCCGTGGTTGGCTCGGACTGGGACACCGACGTTCAGGCATGAGGCGGTGATCGGCGAGGGGCAGCGGAACGCCGTGCTGACATCGCTGGCCGGGTCAATGCGCCGCCGTGGGTTCAGCGAAGTGGCCATGATTGCCGCCCTGCAGATCGAGAACGAGGCCCGCTGCCAGCCACCCCTGCCGCCGGAGGAAGTGGAGAAGGTCGCCCGCTCCGTCGCCCGCTACGCCCCAGCACCGCCTGCCGCTGGCCAGCGCCGCCTGAAGGTGCGGGAGGTGCGCCATGCCTGAGCGGGACGCGATCTCGGTCAACCTCGGCGACGGCTACCTCCTCATCGCCGCCGGCGTCCGCCGCCAGAAGGATGGTGCCCTGGCCGCCGACGTGATGCTGCAGAACGGCCACATCCTCTTCGCCAGCCCCGCCGTCCTCAATACTCCCGAGGGGCCGCAGGCGTGGGCCGAGCAGGCCACCGCCGAGGACCGGCCGACCGCCGACCGCCTGGCCGAGGCCCTGCGCGAGTTCATCCTCCCCGACGCCCTCGCCGCCCTCCAGGAAGAGACGCGGAAGCCGACCCAGGCGGACGACCTCGTCCGCATCGCCCTCGACACCGCGGACCTCACCGCCGACGTCGCCGCCGAGGCCGAGCTCTTCCACGATCCCCACGGCGAGCCCTACGCCTCCATCGTCGTCGGTGACCACCGGGAGACCTGGCCCATCCACTCCCGCGGCTTCCGCCAGTGGCTGGCTCGCCGGTTCTTCGAGCAGCGGGGGAAGGCACCTAGCTCGCAGGCCCTGGCCGATGCCACCAACGTCCTGGCCGGTCAGGCGCGCTTCGACGGCCCGGAATTTCCCGTCTTCACCCGCGTCGCCGTCCTCGACGGCGCGATCTACTTGGACCTCGCCAACGAGCACTGGCAGGCGGTCGAAGTGACAGGAACCGGCTGGCGCGTCGTCGATGCCCCGCCGGTCAAGTTCCGGCGGACCCGAGCCATGCTCCCCCTCCCCATCCCGGCCCCCGGCACGCTCGACGACCTCCGCCGGTTCATCAACGTCCGGTGCGAGGATGACTGGCGGCTCATCCTGGGCTGGCTCCTGGGCGCCTTCCGGCCGCAGGGACCCTACCCGGTCCTCGTCGTCCACGGCGAGCAAGGTTCCGCCAAGTCGACCCTCGCCCGCCTCCTGCGGGCCCTCCTGGATCCCAACGAGGCGCCGATTCGTGCCGCGCCCGGCGACGAGCGGGATCTGGCGATCGCGGCGACCAACGGCTGGTGCCTCGCCTACGACAACATCAGCCACATCCCCGACTGGCTCTCGGACGCCTATTGCCGAGTCGCCACCGGGGGCGGGTTCGCCACCCGCACCCTCTACGAGAACGACGAAGAAACGATCTTCAACAGCCAGCGGCCGGTCATCCTCAACGGCATCGAGGAGATTGCCACCCGTGGCGATCTCCTCGACCGGTCCCTGATCGTCTACCTGCCGACCATTCGGGAGGCACAGCGGCGGACCGAACGCGAGCTGTGGGCCGACTTCGAGCGGGTACGCCCCGGCGTCCTGGGAGCGCTGCTCACCGTGGTCGCTGCGGCTCTGCAGCACGAGGCGACGACCACGCTGGCCCGCAAACCGCGGATGGCCGACTTCGCCCAGTGGGTGACCGCGGCGGCACCGGCGCTCGGCTGGGAGCGGGAAGCGTTCCTCGACGCCTACGTCGCCAACCGGCGGGAGGCCAACGACCTCACGCTCGACGCCTCGCCGGTCTCCCAGATCGTCCGCGACTGGGCAGCCACGCTTGACGAGCCGTGGGAAGGAACAGCCAGCGACCTCTTGAAACTGCTCGACGGTCGCGCCGACGAGAAGACCCAGAAGCTGAAGGTGTGGCCCAACAACGCGCGATCGCTCTCGAACACGCTGCGCCGTCTGGCGCCCAACCTGCGGGCGGCGGGGATCGACGTTGGCTTCGACATCCGCAAGCATGGGGGGAAGCGGCTCATCCGAGTAGAACGGTCTGCCGGATGAGCGTCACCATCGTCACCACTGTCACCGCTGCCCATCCCTGCCGGAGCCTCCCGGTGACGTTTCTGATCGAACGGTCGTCGCCAACGTCACCGGCATCGTCACCCGGGCCGCCGCCCGGAACGCCCCGGTATGGCGGGAGATTCGGCCGTCCGGTGACGCTGGTGACGCAGGTGACGATAGATCCTGGCTCCGTTCGCCTGGTCACTCCGGTGTGCAGGGAGGGACTTAGCACCGCTGAAGCCGTGGCGAGAGCGCGGAGGGCAGCGGGAGCCACAAGGGAGCGCGAGGCACCAGGCGACGGAACGGCCACGGCGTTATACATCTCTTGCAGCCGTCCGAACTCCTGCGGTGGCCGGTCATGAGCCGCCGACTCTGGCGCTGCCGCAATCGGGGGTGTCCGGTGCCGAATGGGGAGGTGCTGGGACGTCTAACCAACGACGGCGGGCTCGTGCTTGACCCGGCGGTGGACGACTTCCGCTGCTTCCTTGACACTCGACGGGCAGCCGTCATCTGTCCTTCATGCGGGGCGGAGCGGGAGTTCCGGGGAGGAATGCTCAGGGCAGGCAAACGATCCAGAAAGACCCTTCACTCAACGTAGGTCTGGATCGCTTGGTACCCCTCGT
>JAUJMG010000089.1:9416-12780 GCA_030446955.1 Thermomicrobiales bacterium | reverse complement strand
TCGGGTGTCGTGCGATGAATGGAGGTTGAGATGTTCCGGCTTTCTCGGACGATGGGCTCGACCGTGCTGGGTGTTCTGGCGCTGATCCTGCTTCCGGTTGCCGCGGTGGCCACCCACGACGGGAAATCGCCGGAGAAGTGGCCCGCCTACTACGATGGCCAGACCGTTACGGTGATGATGGGTCCGGGCGGCAACAGCGCCAATCCGCACCAGATCCCCCACCCCTGCTTCGGGTTGGGGCCGGACTTCTCGGGCACAGCCCGGGCGGCCGATGTGCCGCTGCTCTACATTGTGATGGTGCCGGGCGCGACCCAGATGTCCTGCCCGGACGGCAGCGGGATGCACGATATGGTGCTCACCGCGGCACCGGGCGATCTGGGTTACAACGCCGTCATCCAGCTCGTGGTCTGCCGGCCCGGCGCCAACTTCAACGCCGCCGCCATGCCGTACACCAGCGATGAGGCGGTCGAAGCGGGCATTGCCGCGGGCGAGTTGCGTTGCACGACGCTCCAGCACATCCGGTTCAGTCAGGTCGTGGGTCACTGACCATCCAGCCCCTCTTCATCAGGCTGGATGTCAGACAATGGACCGAGGGGGAAGGCCGGCGCCGGCCTTCCCCCTCGGTCGGCGGGAGAGAGGAAGGAGCAGGCACCTCATCCGCGACGCGACAGGGTGGCCCCTCTGATTGGGGCTCTGGTTGACTGGTTGATCTTCCGGGACGTCCCCCCTTGTGCAGCCCGGGAGGGGCTTCGTGGGGTAAGCCCGGGGATTCATCTCCGGCACGGAGACGACGACGCCGGCGGAGAGAACAACCCTTCCGAGCGGAGCCGGTATTAGCGCCCCCTGGCCAGAACGTCCAATCCTCACCAGGGGACCCGGCGCTTAGGAAAGGCCGAGTTGGTAGGCGCGTGCCACCGCGGCGGCGCGGCCATTCACATCGAGCTTGGTGAAGATGTTGGCGACGTGGGTGGAGGCGGTGCGGGGGCTGATTGAGAGGGCCTCGGCAATTTCCCGATTGGAGCGACCCTGCGTGAGCAGGCGCAGGACGTCCACCTCGCGGGCCGTCAGACCGTACCGATCAACCCCAGCCGCTGGGGCGTCCGGCTCAGCCAAGGGCCGGCCCGCCGGATCGATCGCCGCGGAGGCCACGTTGATGGCCTCGACCACAGCCTCGCCGAGCGACAGCGCGCGTCCCTCATCCCAGGCCTGGCCCCACCCGGCTTCGCCCAGTGCGCTCTGCGCGCTCGCGACGACCTTCTCCAACGCCTCACGCCGCCCCGGCGGGTGCGCCGTGCCCAGGGAGTCGTTCACCGCCTCCATTGCCCCGACCAGGCGCGCCGCCTGCCGGGGTTGGCCCATCGCGAGTGCCACCCGCGCTACGCCGAATAGGCAGCCGCCGAGGTGGATTTTCTCCCGAAGGTGCCGCCACCGGTCGAGGCTTTCCCGGTAGTGTCCAGCCGCCGTCACGATGTCCCCGCGCTCCAACGCCTCGTCGGCGAGGTTGCGCAGCGATGCGGGCACCCCCCACGGGTGATCCATCTCCCGCCAGAGCGCCAGCCCCTCTTGGTGGTACGCCTTGGCGCGGTCGTGGTCTCCGAGTTGGCCAGCCACGATGCCTAGATCCCGCAGCACGATGCCCTGCCACACGCGTTCCCCTAGCTCGGCGAACTGCGCGAAGGCCGCCTCCATCAACGACTGTGCCGGCTCAAGCGAACCCTCGCATTGAGCCACCACCCCAAGCTCGCGCAGCGCCATCGCCTCGCCCCGCCGATCGCCGGCCCCCCGCGCCACATCGAGCGCTTCGCTCGCCAGGGCACGTGCCCGATCAAGCGCGTTGAGCAGCACCGCAAAGTCGGCCGCCCAGTAGAGCGCGGCGGCGCGCGTCGGGGGTGCGACCGGGGCATCCAGAGCGACCGTCCGGTCCAGCCAGACACGCCCCTCGCCGATGGAGCCGAGGACAACCCAGAACCGTGCCAGCTCGCTCGCCAGGCCTTGGGCCGTTTCGGCGTCGTTCCGATCCAGTGCCCAGGACTGGGCCGCGCGCAGGTTGTCCTGCTCACGGTCGATCCGCTCGATGGTCGGTAGCCGTTCCGCCCCTTCGATCCGTGGCCGCAACGTCTTGACCAGATTGAAGAAGAATGCCGCGTGGGCCGCTCGAGTGACCTCCGCCTCGCCGGACGCCGCGAGGCGGTCCGCGGCGAATTCGCGGACGGTCTCCAGCATCCCGAACCTCGGCTCGTCCCCCGCCCCCTCGATCGGCCGCACCAGGCTCTTGTCGGCCAGGGAAGCGACACCGTCGAGGAGGTCAACGGCGAGGTCGCCGGGTGCATCGACCACCGCGGCCGCTGCGTCCAGCGTAAAGCCGGCGGCAAAGACCGCCAGGCGGCGGAAGAGCGTCTGCTCCGTCGGCGTCAGCAGGTCGTGGCTCCACGCGATCGCGTCGCGCATCGTCCGCAGCCGTTCGGGCTGATCGCGCGCGCCGGCAGTGAGCACGGCCAGCCGGTTGCTGAGGCGGGCCAGGAGGGCCGGCGGCGAAAGGACCTTGATCCGCGAGGCGGCGAGCTCGATGGCGAGCGGCAGCCCGTCAAGGCGACGGCAAATCTCGGTGATCGCCGCCGCGTTCGCCTCAGTAAGGGCAAAGTCCGCGCGCACGAGTCGCGCCCGCTGAACGAAGAGCGCGACCGCGTCGTTGTCAGCGAGCGACGTTAGGGAACCCGGCAGGCCAAGGGGAGGTATGGCCAGCGGTGGCACAGGGTACTCCCACTCGGAACTGAGGTGCAGCGGCGAGCGACTAGTCGCTAGGATCGTTAGCCCCGGGCAGCCTCCGACCAGTTCGGCGATGTCGATGCCCGCCGACGCGACTTGCTCTACGTTGTCGAGCACCAGCAGTAGGATCCGCGCGCGCAGCGCCTCGACAAGGGTGGCGAGCAGGGGGCGCTCGGAGACCTGCCGCACTCCGAGAGCGACCGCGATGGTCGGCACCACGAGCGCCGGGTCGCGCACCGCGGCGAGGTCGACGAAGACCACCCCGTCTGGGAACTCGGTCGCGAGGGCAGTGGCGACCTGGATGGCAAGGCGAGTTTTGCCGACACCTCCGGGGCCAGTCAGGGTGACGAGGCGGGTCTCCTCCTCACGGAGCAGCGCCGCGATGGCGGTCACCTCTCCCTGGCGTCCGACGAAACCCGTCAGCGGCGAAGGCAGGCGGGTGCCTGGTCGGTCTCGGCCTAAAAGCGGGACCAGGGGCGCCGGCTGAGGAACGGTCTGGTCGGCGGGCGTTGCGTCGGCCACGGCCGGGATCCAATCAACTGAACGCGCGAGAGTGACACCATCATGCCCCGATCGGCGCTACCCGTCAACGCGAACC
>JAUJMG010000089.1:0-9316 GCA_030446955.1 Thermomicrobiales bacterium | reverse complement strand
ACGCGCGAGAGTGACACCATCATGCCCCGATCGGCGCTACCCGTCAACGCGAACCGTCGGAGCCATCGTTGGCGTGAGACCCGTCGGGGCACCATCGCGGGGTGGCAGATGTTCCAAGAGCGATAGAGCCAGGCGCACGCCCGGGAGCGAAGAACCCCATCGTGCGGGCCGACCTGGATCCGGGCGCGGGGGAGGGATTGCCACGCCGGCACGGCATCGTGCCAGGGAGGCGCAGGTCGCGCTCCGGAGATTAACCGGCCTCAGACCGTGGACCCATTTAGCCCAAAATCCTTGCGGAGAACTACTGCTAGAACGCAGTTTTCCGCCGGCACATCTCGGTGGAAGGAAGGAGAACGGTGCCCGGGTCGCACAGCTGTGCGACCCGGAGATCACCAAAGGAGGCTTGTTTGGGAGGGGCGTTAGCTCGCGGCGGTGGAGTCGCTCCGGGGGGAGGGGGGACGACGGTGGCCGACCGGGTGGTTGGCGCGCAGCCACTCTGTGGCGACGACGACCTCGACCGGGAGGCGCACGCCGACGACGGCGACGACGGCGGCGCGGAGGCTGGGGCCAAACCGGGCGGCAATGCGGCGCTGAGCGAGGGCGTGGGGCACCCCGACCACCAGCGCGCCGGCTGGATCCCGTCCGATCAGGGCAGTCGCGCGGAGCCAGGTATCGAAGTTGGCCCGGCTGACCTCGCCGCTCACCGCCAACTCGTCCAACACGGCGGCCCAGACCTGGCCGCTCGGCAGCCCGCATTCCTCAACAAGGAAGGTGGGGATCGCCGGCGTGGCGCCGGACGCCCCGGTTGCGCCGTTCTCCCCATCGAGCGCCGGGCCGGATGTGCCGCCGGTGAGAGGGTGTGACGCCACGGCTCCGCGATCACCGGCGGGATCCGTTTCGACCAGGCCCTCAGGCCCGGCAGCCGGGGCAAGGGTGAGGACAGCGAGGCGGACGGGGCGGCGCATCGCTTCGCTCAGCTTGCGAGCGACCAGGTCCCGGTAGGTTGTCGCGAACTGCTCCGCTCGGACGGGGTCGGGCACGCCGACGGTGACCTCACCCTCATGGTAGCCGACGATGGCCGTGCCCGCGACGAGATCGGCGAGGCGCCCGCGTTCCACGGCCTCACCGAGGAGTCCCACCGCGAAGGCCCACGTCCGGCGGCTGCCGAAGCCGTGCGGCAGCGGTAGGTCCGGCGCGTCGCCAAGGAGGTCAGCGACCGGAACCGCGTGTGCCACGGCGGACGCGCGCTGTGCCGTCGAGGCGGGCGAGGCAACGATGCCAGGCGTTGCGGAGGGCCGGGACCGGAGGATCTCCTCGCTCCGTGCGGTGTCCGCCTCGGTGTCAACCGGGAGTCCTTCGCGTTCCCAGCGGGTGAGAATCTCCCGCAAGCGGCGGGGGGCGACGAAGGCGCTTCCGGCCTCCACAGCCTCGTAGACGGCGGCGGCGATCCAGGACCAGCCGCTGGCAAGGTCGGACCGGCCGGCGGCGCGGGCGGCGGGATCGAACCGCTCGGCCAGGCCGCGCAGCAGCTGGCGCTCGGCCGGAGTCGCGGGGCGGGCGTTGGCGGCCTCGAAGGCCCGGATTGCTGCGATCTCGCCCGGTGCGTCGGCCGGGGCGGCCTGCCCACCGGGACCGGTTGCGGTCGGCGTGCTCCGCAGTGCCGGCTCTGGCACGACGTCGGTATTGCGCTCGGCTCGGGACCTGGCTGGCACGGGCGGTGGCGTTGCCCGCTCGATGCCTTGAGGTGAGCGCCTGTCGGTCTCGACCGGGCGCGGTCCCCGGCTGCCGTTTTGGACGTCCTCCCGGGTCGTCGTCGTAGTTAATCCCGATTGGTCGTACGTCGTGTTGGCCCGGCCAACAGCGGTTGGGCCTCCTCCGTTGGCGGGTTCAACACCGGTCGCCGATTCGCGCTCAAAACCATCGTTGGTGACGTCAACATCCACCTCAGAACCTTTGTTGATGGATGCAACAGAGGTTCCGGCAGGGGGGAGAGAGGAGACAGTCGAACTGTCGTTGTCAGTGTCGTTGGGTGTCGCGGTGTCACCGGCGTCTGCCGCAGCGTTGCCACGACGAGCGGCGTGCCCGGCGCGCGTGCGGGCCGAGGCCTTGTCCTCCTCCCGCGCGGCCCGAGCCGCCAGGCGCTGCCAGGTGTCGGTGCGGCGTAGCTCGGGCAGGATCCGGTGCCACTCGTTAGCGGCGTCGATCGGGGAGAAGCGGGGGGAGAAGAGCCGCCGCACGTAGCGGTAGACCGCCTTGTCCCGGTCGGCCAATTCCACCACGCGCAGCACGTCGGCCGCCGTCAAGGAGGAGCCGTCGGCGTGATCCTTGACGCGGTAGAAGTTGTGGGGGACGCGCCAGCGCCGTCCCCGCTCGTCGGTGCGGAGGACCATCTCCTTGCGGATCTCGATCAGGTCCAACGCGACCAGGATCTTGTTGATCGTGATCAACTCGGCGCGGTCTTCGCCGTAGAAGTCGGCCTCGCTCTGCTGGGAAGGAAAGGCGTAGCCGCGGTGGGGCGACTCTTCGCGCCGGTCGGTCCAGACCGTGTAGGAGTTGAGAAGGCCGATGCCCTTCAGCCCGAGCAGCGGGGCGTACTGGGTGACGATGCTGTTCCAGTGCCAGAACCAGCCCCGCCGCCGCGTGTCCTCGCCGCTGCGAGTCGCCGCCGCCTCGCCGACCGCGCCCGTCACCCCGGCCCCGGTCGTGCCCGTCCCGCCGCCCGCGGACGCGGCAGACGACGCCGCAGCCGTCCCCGGTTCTTCCGGCAACGGAGCCACCTGCTCCTCGGATGCGGCCCCCGGAGCGCGGCGGGCGGAACGGCCGTGGCCGATCACGCCGCCACCGTCCGGTCGGACCGGCAAGCGGAAGAAGCGCCGGGGGAACCGGCGCAGTTGACGTCTTGACACGCCCGAAGAGGCGTAGCTAGAATGCGGCTGTCGCCCGGGTGCAACAAACCCTCCCTTGGCGGGGAACGCGGCGGCGGTTATCGAAGCCGGATCTCGAACAGGCGGTTTGGCGACGGTCCGTTCGAACCCGGCGAGTTAGGCGGTTCTCGACTCCTTCAGCACAACCGATGGAACCTGAGGGAGGTCGGCGTTGGCGCGCCGGCCTTCTGCGTTCCTGGCGGGCGATCCGCGCCGCCCCTCGGTACCTCCGCGGCCTCCCGGCGTTGGCGCACCGGGTGTGTGCCGCCGTCCGTCACCCCCACCGATTGGCGTCGGCCTGGGGCTAGGGACGTAGATCCGAAGTGGCGACGGCCAGTCGTCCAGCGCGTCGGTCGATCCTGCGATGCCCCCCCCTCCTTTCGCGGCCCGCGCCGCGTCCTCTGCCCGCTCCACCCAGCACCTCACTTCTGCAATCCATACGCACGTACGTGAGTACGCAGGTACGCTCGCAGGTCGTCCAGGTCGCCGAACTCAGGTGCGTGCGGCGTCTCCTCGGCGCGAGCCGGGTTTGCCCCGGCCGCTCCGTTCCGGCCCGACGCCGGATCGAGCTTCCCGGTCTCGCCGGTCCCGGATTCGTCCAGGATGGCGGCGAGAAGCTCGATCCCGAGTCCAACCAGATCGCTCTTCTCGATGCGGCGCGTAGCCGCCGCATTCAGGCGGGCGTGCAACTCGCCCAGGAGCCGGACCTGCGCGGGCTCCAGTTGGGCGCTGATCTGCTTTCGTCCCCGCCCCGGCGGGGGTGACGGGCGACGGCGGTCGATGCTGCCGGTCAGCACGTCCGCCGCCCGAAATGGTCGCGGCTCGGGTTGTGGCTCTGGAAGCCGGTAGCCGTTTTCTGCGGTGAACGAATGATCCGCCGGACGGGTCTGCCGTGGTGTCATGCGCGGCTCGCTTCCCGGGCCGTTGCCCCGTTGCTCGCCGTCGCCCCGAGAACCTCCCGGCCGAGCGGGATTGGGGCCTGGACGATCGGGTCGCCCTCGCGGTTGAGGGCAGACCCGTTCCGATCCGCCAGCCCCAGCGTGCCGGTGAAGACGCGGCGGCCGATCACGTCGGCAGCTAGCGCACCGTCGACACGGTCGCGACCGAGGAAGGCGGCTTCGACGAGGCAATCGGCGCAGAAGTTAGTGATCGCCCGCGGGACACCGCCGGAGCGCTCGTGGATCACGTCGATCGCCTCTGGCGCGAAGAGGGGCGGCGCCCCCGGCGGGCGGCCGGCGATGGCGAGCCGGTGGGCGATCATGCCGGCGGTGTCGCGCCGGTTGAGCGGGTTGAGCTTGTGGTCCATGCCGACCCGCTGGGCGAGGTTGCGCTTGCGGACGATTTTCTCCTCCAATTCCGGCTGGGCGAAGATGACGATGTTGATCAGCTTCTGGGTCGGGGTCTCGAACGAGAGGAATGTGCGCAGGATCTCGAGCTGGGAGCCAGCCAGGTTCTGCCCCTCGTCGATCACCAGCAGCACTCGCCGCCGCGCCAGGTGCATCGCCTCCAGGTAGCGGAGGAAGTCGGTCGTCAGGTCCAGCCCGGTGCGGCCCTGAGGGGCGACCCCGAACTGGCCGAGGATCGAGCGCAGGAACTGGACGTCGGTCCGGCAGTCGCGGGGGTTGTTGACGATCCCGATCTCGAAGGGGGAATCGCCGCCCGCCGGCGCGGCTTGCAGCTCCTGGAGCAGGGCCACCTTGATGGTGGTCTTGCCGTAGCCGATGTCGCCGATAATCACGGAGAGGCCGCGCTGGAGGTGGATGGCGAGCTTGAGGCGCTCGTAGCAGTCCTCGTGGCCGAGCGTCTTGTAGAACATCTCCGGATCGGGCGTGGTGCCGAACGGCTCCCGCGCCAGACCGAAGCGCTGGTAGTAGGTCATCGCCCCACGCTCTTGCTACCTAGCGTCATCGTCGCCCGAACTCCCGTGCTTCGCCTCATGCCTACCCGACTCCCCGGCTACCGTCCCAGTTGCTGTCGGATCTCCCGGATGCCGACTCCGTCCCGTCGCCGGGCCACGATCTCCCGTAGGGTGGCCAGTTCCGTCTCGTCAAAGAGGAGATAACCGCTCTCCGTGCGGGCGGTCGGTACGATCAGCCCTTCCCGGAGGTAGAAGTCCAGGTGGGTGCGGGTGAGGCCGGTCGCGGCGCGAAGGTCGCTCGTCATGTAGAACCGGGCCATCCTCGGTGCTGCCAGAACGGGCGCGGGAGCGGCGGCCGGGGCGCCGCCGTAGGTCGTCTCGACGGTGAGCGTGTCGGTCATCGCGGGTCCTCCACCACGGCGCGCCTTTTGCTGGGGAGCGCCGTCCATCGCGTCGTAACCACACCAGCGAGCGCATTCGCTCTGCAAGTGCATAGTGCGATCTTAGCGGTGGCCCAAGGGGGTGTAAACCGGTTGTCCCGCTGTCACCACGAGGGAATGTACGTACACAATGCGCAGACACCAGATCTTGGGTGAGGGGTGGGCTGTGTTGTCCGTTGCGTCACCGTTTTGAGGGGCCGGCGACTCCTGCCGGCCACTCGCCCCGCTATACTCCCTGCCTGGGGAGTGCGAGAGCAGGGTTTGGAGTGGGGTTGTCGCGGCGGCGCGTGGTGCGCGGTCGTTTGAAGACATGTCATAGCGATTGAGGAGCAGCGCACCGGATGGAGCCGAGACCAGCCCACCTTCGATCCCGTCAGCCAGTTGACGGATCGGCCGCATCAGACCCGCCAGCGGCTCCCGCCGAGGTCTCTCCACCGGCACCCGCCCCGGCCGCCGAGGAGCCGGCAGGTGAGACGGTGCGCCTGGAGCCGCCGAGCCAGCCTTCGCGACCTGATCCGAGCGTCGACCCTGCGCGGACGGAGGCGTTTTCGTCCACGCCGCGCCCGCCTGACCCGGTTCCCTTGCCATACGCCCCGCTGGGGCGGGCTGAGCCTGCTGCACCGGCGGCCACGCCGAAGATCCCGTCCGCCGAAGCTGCTCCGGCCACTTCCCGCGGGCGGGGCCGGCGCCTGCTGAGCGCTGCGCTTGGGGCTCTCCTGCTGCTAGCGATTGCCGGTGGTCTCGCCTTTGCCTTCGACCGCTTCCGGGATGGGGACGATGGCGACGGCGGGGCGGCGGGTGTCGCCGCGACGGCGACGGCGATCCGCGGGACGGAAGAAGCAGAGTTGGCCGCCCTCCGGGCGACGCCCACCCCTGCTCCGACGGTGCCGCCGACGGTGGCCCCGACCGCGACTCCTCCCCCTCCGACACCGACGCCGAAGCCGACCACCGCCCCGACGCCGACGCGGCGCGCCACCGGCTCCGGAGCAGGTGCCGCTGGCACCCGCGCTCCGACCCCCGACGATGCCCCAGCGCCGCCGCCGGACAGCCTGGAGGCGCTGTTGCCGACTGAGGAACAGGTGCCTGAGGGGCTGACTCAGACCAGGGAGGGCGAGCGGACCGAGGAGGAGGTTGCCGGAGCGCTTGGCACGGACGACGCGGCACAGCGGCTCGAGGAGTGGGAGTGGGAGGGCAACGCGTTCCGGGAGTTCGATCTCCCTGCTGACGCCGACGCCGAGCCTGATCAGACCAACCACGTCGATGTCAGCGTGCATCGCTTCGGCGGTGCCGAGGCGGCGGAAGAAGCGCTGCCCTACTTTTCGGATCTGGTGGTGGACGCCCAGGGCCTGGAAGAGGTGGACGTTGATCCGCTCGGGGATCAGGTGCGCGCACTCTCAGGTGCGCCGGATGGGGCAAACCTCGTGATTTTGTACATCCGCTCCGGCACGGATCTGATCCGCATCGGCACCGCATCCCCGGAAGGAGATCCGACCGCGGACGCCGTCGCGGTTGCAGAGGCGATCCTTGACCGCTAGCCCGAGCGTGATCCCGTCGGTGACAGGGGCGGCCGGTTGATGTGCAGACTCCCCGCCTGGATTCCTCCGGCCCGATGAGGCAGCTTCACTGGGTTAGATCGTCTGGTAAGCAGGCGGTTGCCAGGTTCGGGGCTGGGCGCTGTGCGTCGCGTCCAGGGGTTGGTCCGGGATAGGTCAACGGTCCTTCCTTGAGGAACGGTTGGGTCCGGCTATCATGGATACCGTTAGGGTTGGACCAAGCCGGAAGGAAACGCGGGACAAGGGTCAGCATGCTTGCCACACGCGATGTGACCATGATCGACGAGACCGTGGATGCGCTGAAGTTTCTGAGCGACCGGAACCGGCTGCGGATTCTGTCGGTCTTGACGCGAGCCGAAACCTGCGTCTGCGACCTGATTGACGAGCTGGCTCTGCCCCAGAGTCTGGTCTCCTACCACCTCGGCAAGCTCAAGAAGGCCGGGCTGGTGCGGACTCGGAGGGACGCCCAGTGGATCTACTACTCGCTCGACCCCGACGCTTGGGCGCGGCTGATCGCGCCGCTCGCCAGCGTGGTCTCCCTCACATCGCTCCCTCCAGAGGCCGCCTACGGTGCCAGCCGCCGCTGTGATCTCGTGCTCCCCGACCCGGCCCGCGGTGCCTGCACCGACCCCGGGAACGAGGACTGCTGCTAGGCGTCCGCCAGCATTGATCCGTCGCTTTCGCATTGCTTGCCGTGTTGCATCTCGGGCAAGAACAAGGCTTCGCCGCCTCGTGTATATTAGTCAAGACTGATATAGTGGGTGGCGTGGGTGAGACAAGAATCGGACGTTGGTCCGATTTCCGTCTCGTCGTTCGGCCGCGTCAATGCACAGGTGGACTTCCTCTGCTATGGCTGTACAACTCGATCATGTTGGACCCGTCGGTGCCGCCCGGCCCGTCGCCAAGCCCCAACTCTCGCCGATCGATCGCTTTCTGCCGTTCTGGATCTTCGCGGCGATGGCGTTGGGGGTCGGGTTGGGCCGCGCCTTTCCTGACCTCGGCGCTGGGCTGGACCGGGTCAAGGTCGCCGGCGTCTCGCTGCCCATCGCCGCTGGGCTGCTCTGGATGATGTATCCGGTGCTGGCCAAGGTGCGTTACGAGTCCCTGGGCCGGTTCCGGGCGCAGGGCAGGCTGTTTGCTGCGTCGGTGCTTTTCAACTGGGTGCTGGGCCCGCTGCTCATGTTCGGGTTGGCCTGGCTCTTCCTGCCCGACCAGCCGCACTACCGCAACGGGCTGATCCTGATTGGCCTTGCCCGCTGCATCGCGATGGTGCTGATCTGGAACATGCTCGCCCGCGGCGACGGCGAGGCGGCGGCGGTGCTCGTCGCGCTCAACTCGCTCTTCCAGATCGCGATGTACTCCGTCCTCGGCTGGCTCTTCCTCACCGTCGTCCCCGGCTGGTTCGGCGCCGAGCAGACGGCGGTGGAGATCTCGATGTGGGAGATCGCCAAGAGCGTGCTCATCTTTCTCGGCATCCCGCTCGCGGCCGGGGCGATCACCCGGCTGACGCTGGTGCGGGCGAAAGGCCGGGACTGGTACGACCACACCCTGATGCCGCGGCTTGGCCCGACAGCGCTGCTGGGTCTGCTGTACACCATCGTCCTGATGTTCGCGATGCAGGGCGATCGGATCGTGGAGTTGCCGCTGGATGTGGTGCGGATCGCCATCCCGCTGGCCGTCTACTTCGGCGTGATGTTCACCCTCGCCTTCGTCGTTTCCAAGCGGCTGGGCTTCGGCTACCCGGAGACGGCGGCGCTCTCCTTCACTGCGGCCGGCAACAACTTTGAGCTGGCGATCGCGGTTGCCGTCGGCGTCTTTGGGGTCGCCTCGGGGGAGGCGCTGGCGGGCGTGGTCGGTCCCTTGATCGAGGTGCCGGCGCTGATCGGGCTTGTCTACGTCTCCCTGTGGCTCAAGCGCCGGCTCTTCCCGGACGGGCCGGGGGCGACCGGTGCCCGCCGGGTCATGGCCAATCGAGCCGCCTAACGCCCGCGCGCCGGACCCCGCCACGCCGAGGAGGCCATGTTGATGGACGGCTCGTTTGCCCAGGTGCCGAAGGACATGCCGGCGGTGATCGACCTCGTCCGGCGCGAAGCGCGGGAGGAGTGCCTGGACGATCGACTTCCGGCCCCGGTGCTGGATCGGTGCGTGCGCGACGCCGTGGCCGCGATGTGGGACAGCCGGATCAAGACGTTCGTGCCGCTGCTGGCCTTGCGCCGGGTGCGCGGTTGTATCCGAGCCGGCACCTGCGCCGGCGACGATTGGTAGGGGGCGGTATGGCCACGCGCATCGCCGTCCTGTCCGACCTGCACGGCAATAACGCCGCGGCAGCGGCGACCCTGGCCGCGATTGAGGCAGCGGCACCGGACGCGGTCTACTGTCTGCGAGATCTGGTCGGCTACGGGGCCTGTCCGAACGAGACGATCGAGCTGATCCGGGAGCGCGAGATCCCCACGATCATGGGCAACTACGACGACGGGGTCGGGTTTGACCGGGACGACTGCGGCTGCGCCTACAAGGACCCGGAGGAGGCCGCACGGGGCC
>JAUJMG010000460.1 GCA_030446955.1 Thermomicrobiales bacterium | reverse complement strand
TACCTCAACGGACGCCACCAGTTCACCATCGGCCCCGACGGGATCGCGGTCTTCCCCCGCCTCGAGGCCGCGTACGCGGAGCGCGAGCCCGCGTGGCAGGAGCCGGCGGAGCGCCTCGCCATGGGCGTCCCTGGTCTCGACGCCATGCTGGCCGGTGGCCTCGCGATCGGCAGCTCCACCCTGCTGCTCGGCACGCCGGGAGGGGGCAAGACCATGCTCGGCCTCCACTTCATGACTGAGGGCGCGCGCCGGGGCGAGCCGGGTCTGCTTGCGAGCTTCCAGGAGACCGCCCCGGCCATGGCCGCGACGGCCGATCGGGCGGGGATGGGACTCAGCCAGCATATGGAGTCCGGGCTGGTGCGGGTGCTGTGGCGGGCGCCGTTGGAGCTCTCCCCGGATGCGTGGGCCTGGCAGCTCCTGGCGGCAGTGGACGAGCACCGGCCCCGCCGCCTGGTCGTCGACGCCTTCACCGACTTGATCCGGCTCTTCCCCGACCCTCACCGCCAGGCCGACTTCGCTCAGGCCCTGACCAACGAGCTGCGGGACCGGGGCGTCACGACTGTCTTCGTGCTGGAGATCGACACCTTCGTCGGACCGCAGCTGGCCGCCCCGGTGCCGACCGTCTCGGCGACCATGGACGCGGGGATCCTCCTGCGGACCGTTGAGCTGGGCTCCTCGCTGCGCCGACTCGTCTCGGTCCTCAAGCAGCGCCAAAGCGCCATCGACCTGACCATCCGGGAGTTCGTGATCGGGCCGCAGGGGATTGCGGTGGGTGAGCCATTCGACGCCGCGGCGCTCCTAACTGGGACCGCCCTGCCCGCCCCCACCTCCAACTAGGGGCCCCCCGCGTCGCGC
Organism: Thermomicrobiales bacterium; assembly: GCA_030446955.1. Lineage (GTDB taxonomy): Bacteria > Chloroflexota > Chloroflexia > Thermomicrobiales > UBA6265 > LC2-1. Next base: position 2,837 of record JAUJMG010000460.1, on the reverse strand, counting down.
GCGGGGGGCATGGGCACGATCCTCGTCGTCGACGACGAACCCACCATCCTCGACCTGCTCGTGGAGCTCCTCCAAGAGGAGGGGCACGCCACGCTGGCCGCGCGGGACGGGGTGGCGGCGAGGGAGGCGCTTGGGCGAGCAGTGCCGGACCTGGTGATCACCGACGCGATGATGCCCCGGCTCGACGGGCCGGGGCTGATCCGGTGGATGCGCCAGCAACCGGAGTTGCACGACGTACCCGTGGTCCTCCTGAGCGCGGTGGTGCGCATCGACCCAGCCGATCTTGGCGCTGTCGCGTTCGTGGCCAAGCCATTCGACCTGGCGACGCTGCTGGGCGCGGTCGCGGCCGCCATTGGCCGAACACCCTCCTGAGCGTCTTGAGGAGGGTCACGCGTAGCGCGGGAGGGTCGCTGCACCCGAGACGTCAAGGGCTTCTTAGAGGACAGTCTCGCTTGCACGGCCGACTCGGACAGGCCCTGCTCATTGACCTGGTGCCAGGAGCCCACGATCAAGGTCGGCGCCGGACCGGGGGCCGGCAGCAAGCAGCGGGGGGCGCCCACCGCCTCCAGGTTCGGCAGCACCGCCTTGACGGGGGCGGCGCGGTGGACCGAGTCAATGTCCAGGGACTTCCACTCGATCATGCCAGCTGCCGCCAGTTTTTGCGGGTGTGCGCTCCGCGACTGGGGCTGCAGTCGCCACCGAGTCGTGGCGCTTGAGGGTGACCAACGTCGCCGTCTGCGGCTGGGTGAAGCCGCGCCCAAAGGAGGTGGCGCGGATGGTCAGGGTGAACGCGGACTCTGTGCTGCCACTCCAGCCACGGGAGCAGGGGCGGCACCATCCGAGCCCGGTCGCGCACGTTGAGGACCACCTCCGGGGAGGTGGTGGACCGGCGCTCCCGCCAGCGGGCCGATCCACCAGCGGGTTCGTCGCGTTGGCCGGGAACGCCTCGACGGCCCGGCGCAAGGACGGATCGTTGCCGCTGAGGTGGTGTTCGATTTGGGGCAAGACGACGTCGCCGCGGGGCCGTGGCACCAGCGCCACACGGGTGCGGATCCGGTAACGCCCGGCGCACGGGTGCAAGCCCAGAGGCCGTCGCGCCGAGCATCGATCAACGGGAACCGGAGAAAGCATCGCCTCATCGCCCTCCATCCGACGAACTCCGCTCGACTCACGTCGACCACCTCCACTGGCATCATCGTTGCTAGGCTCCGGAATGTGACCGGCGTCACGGACTGGAGACCCTATGGCACCGATTCCCCACGACACCGGCCCGGACAGAACGCTGGCCTTGCTTGCCGAGGGCTACACCTTCATTGGGAAGCGCTGCCGACGCTACCGATCCGATCTCTTCCAAACGCGGCTTATGCTCCGCAAGGCCGTCTGCATGACGGGTGATGAGGCGGCCCGGGTCTTTTACCACCCCGACCGGTTCACCCGGCGGGGAGCTCTGCCCCCGACGACGCTGCGGCTCTTGTTGGACAAGGGCAGCGTGTCGCTCCTGGACGACGAAGCCCATCGTCAGCGGAAGCAGATGTTCCTGTTGCTGATGACGCCGGAGTCGATCTCCCGGCTCGCGGACCTGATGGCGGATCATTGGCGCGCTGCCGTTGGAACGTGGGCCACAAAGGACACGGTCGTGCTCGACGAGGGGGTGCAGGAGATCCTCTGCCGGGCGGTCTGCCAATGGGCCGGCGTGCCGCTCCCGGCAGCAGAGGCCAAACGACGGACGCGCGAGTTCGGGGCCATGTTCGAGGGGGCCGGAGCCGTCGGACCGCGGATGTGGCGGGGCATGCTCCTGCGGTCTCGAACGGAGCGTTGGATGCGAGGCATCATCGAGGCAACCCGGGCCGGCGAACAGACGGTTCCCGAGGGGACGGCGACCCACGTCGTCGCCTGGCACCGGGATCTGGACGGAAACCTGCTGGATCCGGGGACCGCGGCGGTGGAGATGATCAACGTGCTGCGCCCGACCGTGGCCGTTGCCCGGTTCGTGACCTTCGCTGCCCTGGCGCTGCACGACTACCCCGCCTGGCGGGAACGATTTCAGGCCGGCGCGGACGTGGACCTCGAGCCGTTCGTGCAGGAGGTTCGCCGCTTCTACCCGTTCTTCCAGTTCGCCGGGGGGCGTGCGCTGAGCGCCTTCGACTGGCAGGGCTACCACTTCGCCAAGGGAACCTGGGTGATGCTGGACCTGTACGGCACCAACCACGATACCCGGATCTGGGTGGAGCCGAACGCGTTCCGGCCGGAGCGCTTCCGCGAATGGGACGGAAACGCCTTCAATCTCATTCCGCAAGGGGGAGGCGAGCACGAGAGCGGTCATCGCTGCGCGGGCGAATGGATCACGATCGCTCTCATGAAGCGGGCGGTGCAGTTGCTAACGACGACCATGCAGTACGACGTGCCGGAGCAGGACCTGCGGATCGACCTGTCGCGGATGCCAGCTATCCCGAAGAGCCGGTTCGTGATCAGCAACGTGAGGCCAGCCGGCTAGCTCAGAGAGGGAGGATGATCACGCGGATCCTCCCCACGGCCCGATCGGCTCGCAGACGATTACCGCCTCCTTCTGCCCCAGCGCTGCTCCGGCTCAAGGACAGGGCGCCCTCACGACTGAAGGCCGTCGAGGGCGACGCTACTCATCCACTCGGTCGGCGGCTCCCCCCAGCCGCTCAGGGTCTCATCCGTGAGGTCGACCACGTAGCCAAGGTGGCGGTCACCGTCGTCGAAGACCGCCACGACCTCATCCCCCGTCGGCAGGCGGCCCCAGCCCGCCCGCAGCCGCTCCGCCCCAGCCACGAAGTCGCCAATCGAGGCCCCGTCGAGCGGGGGCACAAGGT
>JAUJMG010000459.1 GCA_030446955.1 Thermomicrobiales bacterium | reverse complement strand
AAGTGGGCGAACCGGCACAGGGGCCGGCGCAAAGTCAACAACCAACGTTAGCAATCCCGCTGCCGCCGCGTCAAACCGGAGCTCCATCTTGGTGGTCCCTTCGCGTGCGCGGACTACCGCATATGCCTCCCTCAGGGACGGCATTCGATGGAGAAATGCGGGGAGAGATGCAGTGCCGATGCGAAGGAACCCGTCGGCTTCCAGCACCCTGAGCGGAGGGGCGAATGGACAATGCCGAAATGATGACGGGATCCGCTACAATCTTAATGCCCTTTCCCGTTCAGGGCGTCTGTCGGGCGTTGTCGGCGAGTGCCGGGAGTGCGGCCTAGCGACGTGTTCCGCGGCGTTGCCAGGAGAGGTGAGCGATGCGCAGTGCTATCCAGCCCAGGGCCAACTCGCCGGTGCGCCAGCGGGTCGGCCCCACTGTCAAAGCGCTTCGTCAGGAGCAAGGTATTTCCCTCAACGTCCTCGCCATGCAGGCCGGGATCTCTCCCTCCCATCTAAGCCGGATCGAGCGGGGTTTGACGGTCCCGTCCTACGATGTCTTGGATCGGATCGCTGATGCCCTCGGCTCTGATCTCGGTGCCCTCCGGGCGGACGAAGAGTCTGCCCGGGCTATCGACGGTGAGCTTGCGGCCCTCTTTACCGACCTAGGTATCACCGACGGTGCCCAGGCGGAGTTGTTGGGTTTGAGCCACCAGACCCGGGCCGTCCTGGCATCGGCGCTCCGCCGTCTCCAATCCCGAGCTGCCGATCAGGGAGGGACTGGAGCCGAGACCGGGCCGTCAGATGGTGCTGGATCTCACGGCGAGCTGACAGCGATCGCTCCGCTTGGCCAGGTGGCGCAAGGCCCGTCATAGCGCGGTGGGGTAAACCAGGGATGGGGGAAGACGCCACCCCGGCGCGACGCTGTGGCGACGCGCAGTCATCATGGCGTGTGCCTGGTTGTCTGGTGTCTATCAGTTCCCGGCCATGGTTCGGTGGGGTGTGCCTATCAGTGAGGTTCTTCGAGGAGAGCTACGGACATATCAACGGTCTTCCGCTGGGTAGGGGCGATGCACGCGTGATCCTCATGGCCGGCAACTGGCCGACATGTCCGTCGCCCCTACCAGGGACGAAGTTTGGCGAATGAGGCGTGGCGAACTACTAGAACGTTTCGGCGCCCGGGAGCTTCACCTCAACCACGTCCCTCTGGACGTGGACGGGTTCCAGGTCCGCACCACCGTCCCAAGTTCGCAAATCCTGCAAGTCCAACGGCCTTCTGGCCGTGACCTGTAGCCGGAGGATCCCCTCGGCGTACTCGCGCGCCTCCACTCCGTCCACGTGGGCGAGCCCGGCGAGATGCCGCTGCAATGACAGCGCCGCTGCCGCCCGCGGCACGCCGTGGACCAGCACCATGACTACACGCAATCCCTCCCCCGAACCGGGCTCTGCGTGTGCCGGTGTCCCTGTAGCGGGTCCTCTTCGCGGGTCTTCCACCGCCCGGCTGGGTGATGTCGTTGTCTCACTTCTCACAGCGGCGGGTTGCACGGAGTCAGTGTGGTCAACGGACGTCCCCGGTTCCGCCCTCCCTCCAGGCTCCCCAGGCACCGTCCCGGCAGCCGCGAGCACTCCTCCTGTATGAGTGGCCGACCGTTCCTCGACGATGGTCAGCGCAGCCGCCGAGACTTCCTCCTCATGGACGTCGGCAACGTCGGCAGATGTGCTCGCAACAGGACCGCGCTCCTCCACCAGGGCAGGTGCTGCGACGATGAACGGCTCCACCCCATCGCCGGACGTCGCTTCCGACTGGTCGATGGATCCCGGTTCTCCATTCGCGCTGATAAGTGCGTTCCCGGACGGGGTAGCTTCGATCTCCTCAAGCGCCTGGCTGACCCGTCGCGCCACCCGGTCAGCGCTCTGCTGAACCTCGGCCAGCTCATCGAGCAGGGACGTAAACACCAGCCGCTGCTTCTCTCGCTCCGTCTGCACTCGGCGCTCGGCCTCGGCATGCCCCTGGGCGATCTCGAACTGAGCTCGTTCCCGGAGATCCATAGCCTCCCGCATCAGCTCGGCGGAGCGGGCAATGTTGTCCTGGATCAGGCGATCGAATCCTTCGTAGAAGGCGAGGCGCTCCTGAGCCCGGGCGAGTTGTTCTTCCACGCTACCGCCCGAGATCTCTTGCGTCTCTGAGGACGCCTGAGGCGCTCCTCGCCTCTCGCCGCTCCCGCCCGTCCGGTTGTCCGTCACCGTCGATCCCTTCCTGCGTCGGCCTGCCTCGTGCCAAAGGGCAATCCGCTGGGAATTCGGTTGCCTCATACGATCTCAAGAGGCGGTCCTGCCAGCCTGGCTCTCCGAGCCTCGGCATGCCCCACCGCGGCTATCGTATCAGGGATGCCGGCACCCCACGACCTGCCCTCCCTTCTCTAAATCGCCATTTGATGCGACACATGTATTTTTTCGCCCTCCTGCGCTCTCTACTCGGTCACCGCCGGGGTGCGGTCGGCGGGGGCCAGCGGCCCAAGCATGGAGCAGGTGGGTCGATCGGAGCGGTGGGACGAGTGCGGATCGTCCGATCGCCGCTGTCGAGTGGCCGAAATCGTCATTCGAGTCGCTTGGTGGCCGAGACGAATCGCCGGGCTAACAGGACCGCAAGGGGCAACGGGGGCGCCTCGCGCCCCTCTCCTCCGTCACGAAGTGAGGTGGTCGGCCGCGGTCATGTCCGCGTCGTTCCTCCCGGCGCGGGACGTCCCCGTTGCCCCCTGCGGTCTTGTCGGCAGTCTCGCTCGGCGCTCTGATCCTCCGACCGTCCACGCTCGGAATCGGCTGCACCCCCGTTGGGGTAGCAGATGCGTATCGCCGCGTCGCGTCGGCACGGTGGTGCCGGCCCCGGCTCAGTAGACCCATGGGATGGAGGGGGAGATGTCAGACGCTTCGTTGAATGCCGGAGATGCCTACGACTTGCAGGAGGAGGACCAGCTTCACCGGGGGATCAGCCCGCGGATGCTGCTCTTCTTCGTGCTCGGCGATATCCTCGGGGCCGGCATCTACGCCCGCGTCGGCGGCGTGGCCGGCGAGGTAGGTGGGGCCATTTGGCTCGCGTTCCTCGTCGCCATGACCTTAGCGGTCTTCACCGCCTTCTCCTACGTTGAGCTCGTCACCAAGTTTCCAGGCGCTGCCGGGGCCGCCCTCTACGTCCACAAGGCGTACCGGATGCCGTTCTTCACCTTTATGGTCGCCTTCGCGGTGGTGGCCTCCGGCATCTCTTCGTCCAGTGCCGTGGCCCGGGCCTTCGCGGGGCGGTACCTGGAAGCCTTCGTCTCGGTGCCCGAAGTGCCCGTGGCGCTGCTCTTCATCCTTGTGCTCGCCCTGATTAACTTCCGGGGAATTTCCGAGTCAATCAAGGTCAACATCGGCATGACGCTGGTCGAGCTGACCGGCCTGCTCCTGATCCTTGGGATCGGGATCGTGACGCTGGTAAACGGTGACGGGGATCCCGGCCGCGCCTTCAGCTTCAAGGAAGACCGTAACCTCGTGTTCGCCGTTCTCGGCGGCGCCGCCGTCGGCTTCTATGCCCTCCTCGGCTTCGAGGACGCGGTCAACATGGCGGAGGAGACCCAGGATCCGGTCCGCGTTTTCCCCCGCGCCCTCCTTGGGGGCATGTTGATAGCGGGCGTCATCTACCTGGCCATCGGCTTCATCGCCTCGACAGTCGT
>JAUJMG010000458.1 GCA_030446955.1 Thermomicrobiales bacterium | reverse complement strand
ATGCACCACTGCTCCCTCAGCCACGGCTTGAGGTCGTTTGCTTCAAGGTTCGCCGCACCGTCTCGTGGGAGACCGCCGCGACCACCTCCAGCCGGACCAGCTCGTCCGCCAACAGCCGCAGCGTCCAACGCTCGCGTCCGGCGGGCGGGGCACCGCACGTGACGGCCACCAGGCGCGCCTCCGCTGCCCCGTCGAGGGCGCGCTCGTACACCCGCTCCGGTCGCTTGCGCTCCAGGACCGTCGCCAAGCCCTCCGCTACGAACTGGCGCCGGATGCGGGCAACCATGGTGGGGTGGACGTCCAGCGCCCCGGCGATCGCCGCGTCGGCCCAGGCCGCGCCGCCCTCGCCCTGATCCGCCTTCAGCAGGATCCGCGCATGCATCAGTCTCCGCGCCGGGGCCACCCCGCGCCCCACCAGCGTCCGCAGCGCCGCCCGCTGCTCGTCCGTCAGCCTGACCGCATGTTTCGTCCGCCGCATCGCGCCCCTCCCTTCCGCGTCCGCTCTAGGAGCGGCGGGTACCGCGACGACCAGCGATCAGCAAATCAGCACTAACGGACCCCTAGGGCGTGAAGACGACATCCTCGCTGCTGTCTTTTCTCCACCGATGGTTCCAGGACCAATGCCGTGGTAGCATTCGGTTCAGGTCGCTCGGCTGCTCCCCATGGGAGAGATCCACCGCACACGCCACCGGAAGGTGGGAGGATGGCGACGTACTTACTTGGAACCCGCAACACTGGCGTTGGCACGACCTCGCGGACGTGGTTGCGCGGGTGCATGCTCGGCCACATGATGTGACCCTTCGGCATGCCGTCAGGATGACCGGAACTCAAGGGGATTTTCCGCGTCAGGGCTCAATTTTCTCTCCGTGTTTCTGCCGTAGCATGTGCACGTAAAGGAAGAGCAGGACAGACCTGAGCCGACTTCTCGACGGGATGAACGGGATGATCAGAAGGACAAGGTGATGCTCTCCATAATACTCGGGGCGGGCTTTTCCTACCTTGGAGGTGTACCACTGACGTCGCATCTCTTCGAATCCGTTCCCGTCGTGGATCGCATCACCCGACAGCAGCTGGTCGAGCGTGTGCTAGCGGGCTGGGAGTCTTGGCGGGCAGTGAATGGAGGGGGGGCCGAACAATACCTGAATTACCTAGAGCAGCGGGGCGGGGCGGCGTGGCGAGAGGCCCAGTGGTACGTCGCCCTCGTGATCGCGCTGAAGATGGGTAAGGTCGAGAGGGTCGGCTCACAGCGCACCATAACGCGACACACCCTCGCCAGAACCACGCGGATCCAAGCGCACGAGTCCTTCTGGTCGACGATCTTCAGCCGCACCACCGATGTCGCGGTGATTACGCTCAACTGGGACATCCTCATCGAACGTGGGCTGCGCCACACCCCCCGCGTTCGCATACCGCGTCCCGGGTTCCACTATGGTGACGGTAACCAGCTGCTGCGGGGCGGCGGCTATCCATCCTATACCCACATCCGACCGATCCGAACTGCGGGCAGGGTGCCGATCTACAAGTTGCACGGCTCGGTATCCTGGTCGCTGCGTAACGGCGAGCTCGTTCGCTACCATGACTGCAGGCCGGCGATCCGCGGCGACGCCGCTATACTCGCACCTGTGGAGGACAAGCAAGTCCCTCTGTTCCTGCAGCCGACTTGGAAGCAGGCAGCCGAGTGCCTCGCGAGGTCAAGCACGTGGATCTTGGTCGGCTATAGCCTGCCTGAGTACGACATAGCTGTCAGGAATCTCCTGCGCAACAGCGCGCGTCACGCTCCACAAGTACACGTCTTCAACCCGAGCGATCGTGCAGCGAGGTCTCTGAGGGAGTTACTACCCCCTGATTCCCGAGTGATGCACCAGTCCGGCCTCCCGGAGGCCCTGAATGTGTTGGACGATTTAGTCGCTGGGACCCGATAAGTGAGAGTGGCCTACATCCGCTGGTGAGATGTGGCCGCGTCTGTAGTCGCTCGCATACTTGATGGTTATGCCGAGTTTGACAACTGTCTCCGCTCGGTTGCTTATCCTCAGCACACGGACAGCGATGAGGGAAAGCTTTGAAGCTCATTCACCTGTGCCGCCAAAATCCTCATCTTAACGTCATCATTTGCCTCCCACCATCTACGTTCTCCACGGGAACAAACCTCGCCATCGCCCCCCGGCTCTGCGCCAATCTTGGTGCAGTGATTTTGGCCGTTTGTCCGAGCGTGAAAGGCAGAAGCAGGCGGTGCTCCGCGTCGCACCTCGGCGGGATAGGACGTGCCACAGGGCAGCAGCAGTGGCCAGGAAATCACGCCGATCGTCGTCACCAAGATTGGCGCAGAGCCGCCCCCCGACACATGTTTGCACTCAGCAGTGGCAGAGCATCGGGGGTCGTCAGCGGGTGGATCCCGCACCGGTGCGCAGGGTTCGCTGTCGCCGCGGCGTGTTTTCCTGCCAGGCAGCACACACCTCGACATATCGTCGGTGACGCCGGCGTGCAGTAGGGATGGCAGCATAATCAGCAGGCACGAGGGGCATGTTTGGCTCCAGCAAGCCGTTTCCTCCTCCCCCCGGGTGCCGTGTTTTCCTGCCACGCTGACTGCACGCCGGCGTAGCGCATCACGAGGCGAGGCGTGCACGTGCCGCCGGATGCGCGATTTCACTGGGATTGGGCGCGGCGGTACTCGGCGACGTATGCGTCGAAGTCCCAGGGGGGCCGCGTCGGGGTGCCCTCGAAGAACTCCTTGGCGGCCCGACGGCCGGACTCGAAGAGGCGGTCGCTGGTCTCGCGGCCCAGGTCGAAGTCGGTCGCCTTCACCCCCGTGGCCGGGATGGGGATCGTCCGCACCCAGTGCTCCTGCGCGATGTGTCGCGCGTCGTGCGCCTCCATGGCGGTGAAGAAGAGCGCCGCCAGCAGGCTGAGCGGGCCGCTGATCTCGTGCCGCAGCACCTTCGGGTCGTCGTCCCCCTCCGCCAGCCGGAAGCCGAAGGTCGGCCAGCGCGGCGCCCGCCCGCGCGCGTCGAAGAGCCAGATCGGGTAGTTGCTCAGCACCCCGCCGTCCACGATGTAGGTGTCCTCGCCCGTCTCGGCGTCCTGCAGGCGCACCGGCTCGAAGAAGAAGGGGATGCTCATGCTCATGCGCACCGCGCGGGCCACCGAGAGCGCGTCGGGGTCGAGGCCGTACGTGGCGGCGTCCTGGGGCAGGACCAACATGCGGCCGCGGCAGAGGTCGGAGGCGACGACCTGCAACCGGTAGCGGTGGCGCGCCTCCTGGCCCTCCGCCGCCCGCAGGTCGCCGAAGGTGCACACCCCCTTCTCGGCGAGGTAGCCCCGCAGCAGTTCCTCCAGGAAGCGCCCCTCATAGATGCCCTTCTCGATCCCCAGGCTGATGAGGGGGCCGATGCCCGGCATGCGGTCGAGCAGGCTCGTGTCCTGGAACCGCCGGTAGTCGAGGCTGTCCATCTTGGCCTTGATCTCGGCGGCGGTGAACCCGGCGGCCACCATCGCGGCGACGATCGCCCCCGCCGAGGTGCCGGCCACGCGCTCCCAGCGGTAGCCCCGCTCCTCGGCCGCCTGCAGGGCCCCGACCAGCCCGATCCCCTTGACGCCGCCCCCCTCGAAGACGGCGTCCGCGCGCAGCACCTCGGCCATCATCGCACCCCCATTCCCCGCCATTCCTCGCATGCCGGCCGACGGTGGCGCCAACGCGGGCCG
>JAUJMG010000457.1 GCA_030446955.1 Thermomicrobiales bacterium | reverse complement strand
GCGGCCGTGGACCTCGCCGACGAGGCGGATCCCATCGGCCGGGCCGGCGCTCTCGATATCTTGGGGCTGGCGGTCATGAATGAAGAGGAGTTCGGCGAGGCGCGGAGCCTCTTCGAAACCGCCCTCGAGCTGTGCCAAGATCGCGCCGACGGGGCCCGCCTCACCCCGTTCGTGCTCAACCACCTGGGCTTGCTTGCGCACATCGTGAACGACATCGAAGGCTCAGCCGCCTACTACGAGGCGGCGCTCGCGCTGCTCGGTCCGGATGATGACGAGATGCGCCACTTCACCCTCGGCAACCTGGTCGTGCCCGTTCGCGACCTCGGTGACGATCGGCGAGCGGCGGACCTGGAGCGACAGGCCCTGGAGATGCTGCCCCGGGTGTTCAATCCCTATATGATCGCAGGCCAGTTGTGGGGAGTCGCCAGACTCGCTCACCTGCAGGGTCAATCCGACGCTGCCGCCCGGCTCGCGGCGGCGTCGCTGCGCCTTCGGGAGCGGAACGGGATCGGCATCGAGCCATACAACGCCGCGGAAATCGAAGAGGAGGTTGCGACCTTGCGCACCGAGTTGGGTGCGGACGCGTTCGCTGCCGCCTGGGCGGCGGGCGAATCCATGGAGGTCGAGGCGGCCATCGAGGAAGCGATCGCCGTGACCGGCGAGGTAGCCCCTGACGGCCGGACCTGACGCTCGTCGTTCGACATTGCCCACGCGAGGACGCGGTTACTTCCAAGGCGGAGATGATGCACGCGGGGTCATTGAAGGACCGAATTTCCCCTCTGCAATAGACCTGCTCCATCCGGCGCGCACCGTCCGCTGCTCGGTGTGCCAGGCAGACCGCCGGGCCGATCAGCTGCGTGGCACCGGGCCATTCCTTCGGTTGACATGGTCCAGGCCGCGGACTACATTGCTCTTGCCGTGGCGGAGCCGCACGGTGGCGTCTCGCCGTGGGCGGGCGCTTCTTCTCTCGGTGGAGTGTGCTGCGTGGAGAGTCCTGGCGAACCTAGCGCACCGGGTCGTCGGCGACGGGTGACGAGCAGCGTGTAGCCGGGCGCGGTTGAGCCGCGTACCCTCCGCCCTCGCCGCCCGGCGAGGGTTTCTTTATGCCCCTCCCTCCGCTCCCGACTTGGTGCGCACCGGCAGCAGGTCGGGGATCTCGGCTTCGTCGTCCTGCCGAATCCCCTCGGAACACGACGGTCAACACCTGCGCCCGCTTCGGGCAGGTCGGCGTGGCGGGACAGAGCAGAGCGAGGTGCGAGCGATGATCGTGGACAGCGCCATCTACGTGGACGGCAGGCGGGCGGAGGCGCCCGGTTCCTTGGAGGAGACCTACGAGGCGACCCGCGCCATGGGCGGGGTCGCCTGGTTCGGGCTCTACAAGCCGACCGAGGGCGAGTTCGGCCGCGTCGCCGAAGAGTTCGGCTTGCACGAACTGGCGGTCGAGGACGCCATCCGCGCCCACCAGCGGCCGAAGCTGGAGCGCTACGGCGACACCCTCTTCGTCGTGCTCCGGGCCGCCCGCTATCAGGACCGGCCAGAGACGGTCGAGTTTGCCGAACTGCACCTCTTCGTCGGCCCCGATTTCGTCGTCACCGTGCGCCACGGCAGTGGGCCTGACCTGAGCCGGGTCCGCCGCCGGATGGAGGCCGAGCCCGACATCCTGCGCTGCGGTCCCGAGGCGATCCTCTACGCCATCCTCGACCGAGTGGTCGACGACTACGGGCCGGTGGTGGCGGGGCTGGAGAACGACATCGACGAGATCGAGACGGAGGTCTTCGGCGGCAACGCCGGTGTCACCCGCCGCACCTACGAGCTGGCCCGCCAGGTGATCGAGTTCCAGCGCGCGACTAAGCCGTTGGTCGGTATCGTGAGCGGGTTGATCGCCGGGGGCGAGAAGTACGGCGTCGACCAGGAGTTGCAGCAGTACCTGCGCGACGTCCAGGACCACGCCATCCAGGTCCAGGAGCAGGTGGCGGGCTTCCGGGAACTGCTCCAGAACATCCTCAGCGTCAACCTCGCGGTGGTGGGCTTGCAGCAGAACGACGAGGTCAAGGCCCTGACCGAGGCGTCGATCGCCCAGAACGACGAGGTGAAGCGCATCTCGGCCTGGGCGGCGATCCTCTTCGCCCCGACGCTGATCGGGACCGTCTACGGCATGAACTTCGACCACATGCCCGAGCTGCACTGGCGCCTCGGCTACCCGTTCTCCATCCTGCTGATGCTCTTGGTCTCCGTGGTGATGTACGCGGCGTTCAAGCAGCGCGGCTGGCTTAGCTGATCCGACCGCGGGAGACCCGCATTGGACTAGGGCTCGGTGGGGCCGCCCCATCGAGCTTTGGATCCGTCCTCGGGCGTCCCGTTTCCGATGTGCGCTTGTTGCTCAGGTTCCGGCCGTGCCGATGCCCGGGCGGCGACTTGAAGCCGATCCCTGGCGGATTTTTGGCACGCTGAATCACCCGCTCGGGCGAGCGGCGGTTGAGTTAGGGACCGCTCCCGACGCCCGAGGCCAGGTTGGCGTCAGCGGTTGGGCGCGCGCGTGGCCCGCCCAGTGCAATGCCGGCGGCGAGCAGGAGCAGGATACCGCCGGTGGCGAGGAAGGTGGCCGAGAACCCCAGCGTGGCGGCCAGCCCCGAGCCGATCAGTGGCCCGAAGAAACCGCCCAGCGATGCTGCCCCGGCCATCAATCCATAGACGACGCCGCGCTGCTCCGGCCGCGTCACGTCCGCAACCAGGGCATTGGCCGACGGGATGATGCCGCCCGCCGTCACCCCGAAGAGGGCCTGCAGCGCCACCAGGTGCCACGGCTCCTGAGCGGCGGCCATCGGCAGGTAGAGCAGCCCGGCGCCCAGGGCGCACCAGCGCAGGATCCGCCCGTGGCCGATCCGATCCCCCATCCGGCCGAGGATCACCGAGGAGATCGCGCTGGTCAGCCCCAGCACCCCAAGCGTCAACCCGGCCAGGGAGGCGTTGCTGCTGGCCGGTGCTGAGGCGCCGGACGCGAGTTGCTGCACGTAGAGGGGCAGCACCGGTTGGGTGGCCATCGACGCGAGGCGGATGATCAGCATCGTCGCGATCATCGGCAGCATTGCCGGCTCCAGCGCCAACCCGAGTGATCCCCGCACGCCGCCGCCAGCCGCGCTTCGCGATGACGGCGTGAACTCCTCGTGCACCAGGAAGAGCACTAGCAGTCCCGCCGCCCCCAGCATCGCCCCCGCCACCCCGAAGGTCGGCCGGTAGCCAATCTGATCCGCCAGGACGCCGCCGAAGAGCGGGCCCAACGACGCCCCGGAGAAGACCGCCGTCTGGATCATTCCGAGCGCGAACCCGAGCCGCGCCTTCGGCGTGCCGGCGGCAACGAGCGCCGTTGAGGCGGTGACCGTGCCAGTCATCGCCCCCTCGATGAAGCGCAGGGCCAGCAGATGCCACGCCTGGGTCGCCAGGCCCATTAGCCCGACCGTCACCATCGCGGCAAACATCGAACGCAACACCATCGGCTTGCGCCCGTAGCGGTCGGAGACGACGCCCCAGAGCGGCGCGCTGATCGCCATCACCCCGGCGCCGCCCGCGTTGATCACCCCCGCCCAAAGCGCCTGCTGCTCCGTAGAGACGGTGCCGAGGTCCTTAAGATAAAAGGGAAGGAATGGCACGCGAAGGCTGAACCCGACGATCGCCAGGGTCTGGGCGATCCAGAGCGCGTAGAGGTTGC
>JAUJMG010000088.1 GCA_030446955.1 Thermomicrobiales bacterium | reverse complement strand
TTGATCGGCAGAACTCCTCCGGCTCCCGGTTCTCCGCGCGATCTATCGCCCTAGGGGGGATTGCCGTGGAGATGGTCCTGTTGATCGCCTTGACGCTCTGGCTGTATCCCAGCATTTGGGCCGTTGCTAACGCCGTCGTTGACTCCGATCAGTCGGCTGGCCCCGATGTCGGCGTCAACCTGACCGAAGTTGCCAACCACCCGGAGGTGATGGAGGGGGAAACCGTGACCATCAGCGGCGAGGTCGACGACCTGCTCGGTCCCCAGGCAATGATCATCGGCAACGACACCTGGCTGGTGGGCGACGAGGTGTTGGTGGTCGCGGCTGCCGACCTGGGGACGCTCGTCACCCCACTAAACCAGACTTCGATCAGCAAGGACGACGTGGTTCAGGTGACGGGGGTAGTCCGCGTGCTGGACCGCTCCGGACTGCAAGCGGAGTTGGGGGATCGCCTAGATGCTACGGCGCTGGACGGTTACGGCGGCACATCGGTCCTTGTCGCCAAGGCTATCGAGCCGAACCCGCCCGAGGGACGCGGAGTGGGGGACAAGGAGTTTGACATCGGGTCGAGCGGGTACGAGATCGGGGTCACCGTCTACGACGTGACCCACCGAACGGATGAGTATCTCGGTGCTGTGGTAACGGTCAGCGGCGAGGTCGAGGAGCATCTCCTGACGCCGCACGCCTTCCTGCTCGACGACGACGCGTTACTCGTAGTCAGTGCCACGCCACATCCGGAACTCTTCGTGGAGGCCACGGCTTACGTCACCGGAGAGGTGCGCCGCTTCGATCTGAAAGCGATCGAGGCGGAGATCGGGGTGGATCTGGACGACGAGCGTCTTGCTCCCTTCGAAGGGGAGCCGGTGGTTGTCGCGCAGTCGGTGGGACTGGTGACGTGAACCGCCCGTCGCCGCTCCAACCTTCGAGGCAGAGCCCGGCTCCTCAGCGCCGTGCAAAGGAAATGAGATGAACGAGCAGCGAATCCGGCGCTGGGGTGCCATCCCGGCGGGCGTCCTGCTCGGTCTCTTGGTCTTGGCCTTGCTCACCGGGATCGGGGGGCTTGCCGGATGGACCTTGTCGATCGGGGATAGCGGTGCCACCAAGACGAGAGCCGCGTTGCTCTGGAGCGGGCCGGCTGCCATCCTGGCCTTCGCGACCAGCGGCTGGGGCGCGGCCCGCAGCGCGTCGGCACGGACGCCCGCTGGTAGCCTCGCAGTCGGCCTCGCCACAGGCGTCCTCTCTCTGGTCCTGCTCCTCGTGCTGGTCGACGCCGCATTCGGCGAGGCCGCGGATTTCGGGAGCGTCGAGCGGGCGTTGGATCAGACCGACGCAACTGCCGTCGACGTGGTCGGTGTGCCGATCTCCATTGCGACCCCGGCACCAGGTGCGCCAGCATCTGTCGATCCGTTGAGCCGCGCGCGAGAGCGAGTCATCGCCACGGCCTGGTACGCATTCGTGGGGATGGCGCTGCTACCGATAGCGGCGGCACTGGGTGGTCTTGCGGCCCATCGGGAGCAGCGAGCGCCGGCAATCCTGCTCGCGTCGAAGCGGTGAGCAGCCAGCCTCAGACCGGTATGATCGAAGCGGCGGCCCGTGTGGGTCAGCGGGGGAGCAAGCGTGGGAACGCGGCGTGAGGTCATGCGCAGTACTGAACGGCTGAGTGTCGAGGACGTAGGCCCATTGGCATGGCTAGCCGCCTTGCTGCTTGCGGTGGTTATCCCGCTTTCCTTCGCTGCTGCCGGGGATGGGGTGCTTCCGGGTGATGTCGCCGTTGCCCGGTGGATGCAACGGGCCGGCCTCGGCCCGGTCGCCGGCACGCTTGCCGAGGCCGGCTACTGGCTGGGCTCCACACCGGGCGCGGCTCTCCTGGCCGGCGCAGCCGCGCTCCTGTTCTGGCGCGCCGGCCGACCCACCGCGGTCTGGCTCGTTCTCGCCGCGGGCCTCCTCCGGAGCCTCAACCCGCTCCTCAAATACCTTGCCGAAAGTCCCCGTCCCACCGCCGAGCTCGTCCGAGTGACCGAGGACGCGCCGGGATACGGATTCCCGAGCGGCCACGCCATGGGCGTCGTGTTGGTCTTCGGGAGTGCCGCGCTCGTCGTGCAGGATCAGGTCGAGCACCGGGGCGTCCGCTGGGCCGTGTGGACCATCTCGGTGCTGGCGATGATTGTCACTGGCTTTGGTCGCGTCTTCTCCGGGGCCCACTGGCCTTCCGACGTTCTCGGTGGCTACCTCTGGGGAATCTTCCTTCTCCTTGTCCTCTTGACCGGAGCCCGGCTGGCCGGTCGGTCAACCTCACGCAGGACGCCTCGCAGGCACTAGCCTGATCCAGCGAGGGCCACACTCCCACCATCTCCGGCCACAGCGCCCTCTCAGGTCCGCTCGTACCTCCCCCTGGGTCCGCGATTGCCGTTTCGTTCACCTCCGTTTACCGACTTTCACCCCACGGTTCACCACTGCTCACCGGCACGTTCACACGGCCCCGGTAGGGTAGGAGATGGCACCCCCGGTTGGGGCCGCATACCCGCACGGGGAGGGTCGATGACGAGACTCGTCGATGCGCTCCACGCACTGGGCCTGGACGGTGACATTTCCCTCTCCGGCCGGTGGGTGACGCTGCAAGGGGAGCGGTGCTTGGTCTACGTGCTCGAGGGCCCGTGGGGCGCCGGCTACTACGCCTGGTGCGACGACCCGGACGAACGGGTGGTTGAGCGTTACCCGGATCCGACCGAGGCCATCCTGGCCGGCTTAAGACGGGCAAGCCGTCGCGACTCCGGCAGCGACGGGGAGAGAAGAACCCACTCCTGAGGCAGATGTCCTTCGCCGGGCTCAGATGCAGGGGTGCTGCAGCAGGACATCGACTTCGCGTCGGTCCCGAACTAGTCGATGAAGGCCGTCACCGTCTAACTGTTCGACCGATCGACCGCCATACGGGAACAAGGTCTGCACGATACGCCGGCCCCCTAGGCCCAAAACCAAGATCGTGGCGTGGACGAAAACGACCAACAAGGTCCGGCCACCCATCGAGGAACCAGACCTTGGCAACACAGGCATAAGGAGGAAAGAGCATGACGACGCGACAACCTGAGATGCTACGAACGCTTGATGACTCGGAGATGACGCTCGCAGACTCGGCGGAGGACGTGCGGGGACGCATCGTCATCGATCAGGCAGGCCAGGAGATCGGCGAGGTGGACGCCCTCCTGCTGGATGACGCTGAATCGAAGGTGCGCTTCCTCCGGGTGGCGGCGGGGGGCGTGCTCGGAATCGGGGAGCGAACCTTTCTCATCCCGATCGACGCGATTACCCGCATCGACGAGCACCACGTGCACGTCAACCAGTCGCGGGATCGGGTGGTTGAGGCGCCCGCCTACGACCCGAACCTAGTTTACGACCAGTCCTACTACGGCGATGTCTACGGCCACTACGGCTACGCCCCCTACTGGGGGCTTGGGTACCGGTATCCGGCGTACCCCTACTACCCGTACTAGCGCATCGGCCCGGGCCATCGGAGTTGCCGCTGGCTCGGGCTACAGAACCGGAGGAGACAGGAGCGCCATGGCCGTCCCACCTCAAGATCCGCCTCCCAGCGGGTACGGCCGCTACCGTGGGTACTGGGGAACCATCAACCGTCCCTACATGGGCTGCGGCTGCCTGTACCCGATCGCGGTGTTCTTCGTCATCCTCCTGCTCGTGTCGTTGTTTGTGGACGCGCTTCGGTTCTACTAGGTCGCACGTGCGGTCACTCGTCCGGTTCGTGCATAGCCGCTCCCCGGTTCCTCGGTGAGAGGTTGACGGAGTTGGTCCCCTTTCAGGGCTCGGCCAATAGAACAGAAGGAAGGGCTTAGCGATGGAACGCGGGATGATGAAGATTCGGACGGGGAGACTGACGGCGGGATTGATCGCTTTACTGGTCCTGCTCACCCTGGGCGCCGCAGCACCGGCACGAGCGCAAGAGACCACCGCAACCCCTATGGTCGACAGCAACACGAGCGCCGCCGATGTGGTCGAACGGGTGCGGCCGGCGGTGGTGACGGTGATCAACGAGCAGCGCCGGGGAGGCCTGGGCTCCGACACTGGCGGCCTTCACCCCGCGGGCGCCGGGACCGGCTTCATCATTGATGACGAAGGACACATCGTCACCAACTGGCACGTCGTCGACGGCGGCGACGAGTTCGAAGTGATCTTCGCCGACGGTGAAGCGCACCCGGCTGAGCTGGTCGGCGCGGACGAGGTCAGCGACCTGGCCGTGGTGCGGGTCGATGAAGACCTCCCGCCCGCCGTGCCGTTCGGCGAGTCGAACGCCCTTGAACCGGGGCAGCCGGTGCTTGCCATTGGTTCACCGCTGGGGACATTCACCAACACCGTGACCAAAGGCATTATCAGCGCGTTGGGCCGCACCTTCCCGCCGACCGCCGGCGTCCCGACGATCTACACCAATTTGATCCAGCACGACGCCGCGATCAACCCCGGCAACTCCGGCGGTCCCCTGTTCAACCTCGCTGGCGAGGTCGTCGGGGTCAACACGCTGGGCATCCCCGAAGAGAACGGTCAGCCGGTTCAGGGGCTCTTCTTTGCCATTCCGTCTGACACGGTCCAGAAGATCGCCACGCAGCTCATCGCCAACGGTGAGGTTCAATACCCCTTCCTCGGCGTAGCGGTCGCACCGGTGACCGAAGAGCTGGCGGTCCAGGAGGGCTTGCCGATCGCGCAGGGCGTTCTCGTCACCGGTGTGGAGGCCGGCAGCCCGGCGGCGGAAGCCGGGATCCGGGAGGGCGACGTCATCGTGGCCCTGGACGGGGTGACGATCAACCGGGAGAACTCTCTCGCTGAGGTGCTCTTCGCCTACGCCCCGGGCGAAACCGTTCCGGTGAGCGTGCAACGCGGCGACGAACGGCTTGAGTTGGATGTGACACTCGGTGAGCGACCTGAGGGGTAGGCTCGAGAGCCGCCCGGGACGCCGGGTACCGAGTCGGACAAGGCGGTGGCCGGCATCCCGTTCCTCACGGAGCGGTGGAGGAGAGGGTCGATGAGTGAGGAACAAGGGAGACGGCGCGGGCGGCGCGGACCGTGGCTCAACTGGATGCTTCTTGGGACAGCGCTCCTTGCAGCGGTGATCCTCGCGGTTCTCGCTTATCGCGACGACGAAGCCGAGGTGGCAACCGAACGCGAGGATGTGCCAGAGATCACGCCTACCGCCCTCGCCGCACTTCCAGGAGGCGTCGAGGAAACGGCGTTGACGGTGCAGGGTGGGGAGTTCGCAGTCGACGAACTGGTGCTGCAGGAAGGCGAGCCCACCGAACTCGATGTCGTCAACAGCGACGGCGTTCCCTACCGGCTGCGCATTGGCGACCTCGTCACCCCTACGCCGATCGATGCCAACGGGGTCACGGTCGTCAAGTTTACGACCCCAGTTGCCAGCACCTACGAGGGCCAGTTGCTCGCCGCAGAGGGTGACGACGTGCTCGACACTCTGCGAGTCGTGATTCGAAGTCCCGGCGGCGTTGCCTCGTGAATGTCGGATCGCGTGCTGCCGGCGTGTCGTTCCCACAGCTATCGATTGCCTCAGCAACCGCCACCAGGCTGGAGAGGAGGCTCCCGATGACCGAACGCCACCGACCTCACATTCTGGTCATCGATGACGCGCAACCCGTCCTCGACCTTTACGGCGAGATTCTGAGGACGGAGGGCTATCAGGTTTCGCTAACCGCTCAAGCTGATGGGGGCATCGACGAGATCAAGCGGGCCAAAGCCGACCTCATCATCCTCGACCTCGTCTTCCATGGGGAGACACTGGGCGTGCCGCTCATTCAAGCGGTGAAGCAGGACACGGACACCACGCACATCCCGGTGGTCGTCTGCACAGGCGCGGTCCGGGTCATGAATGCGGTCGAGGACGACCTGGCTCGGCAAGGTGTTGCGATGATCCGGAAACCGTTCGATATTGACGACCTCCTGGCAATGGTGCGCGGAGGTCTGACTCAATCTGGGCTGGCTCGGGTTGCTCACCCCTGAGTGCAGAGGTTCCCCGGCAATCCGGGGCCGACGAAGCACCGTAAGCAGGACATGACAGTTTGAGCAGGCAGACAGGGGGCCGACTCCCCCCTTGGATGCTGTCAATGAGACGAAAGGAAGCAGACCTGGAGCAAGGCACCCGTTGAAACGGCGAGAAGGGCAGGCAGCGAAGCCATGACGTCATCCCGTCACGTTCGGCATCCCAAATCCCATGCCTACGGTGGCAAACCGCTGACCTTCTACCGCTTTGGTTACGCCCTGGCGCGCTATCGCTGGGTCGCGATTGCCTGCTGGGTCGCCCTTCTTCTGGCAAGCCTGGTCCTTCTGCCCCGCTTCGAAAACGCGCTGACCGGGCCGCCCCTCGGGGTCCTGGGTTCCGAGTCGGAGCGCGCCGAGGAGTTGCTCGACGAGCGGTTCACCAGTCCGTTCAATGAGCGGGATCTCATTGTCTTCCAGTCCGATCGGTTGACCGTGCGAGACCCCGCCTACCAGCGTGTTGTGGCGGATGCGATCGCGGCAGTGGTTGACCTGCCCCAGGTGGTCGGCATCGTGGGCCCGCTCGATCCCCGCGCCACCGACCAGGTCTCCTCGGATGGGCATGTGGCGGCCGCGGTGGTCGGCCTGAGCGGCTCCGGGCGCTCACGGCAACAGCTCGCGCCGGAACTCACGCGCAGGGTCGAGGCAGTCGCGACCGATGACGTGCGCGTCTACCTCACCGGCAAGTCGCCCCTCGTCGCCGACCTCGTGCAGCAGGAACGTGAAGACCTGGCTCGAGCGGAACGGCTGGGTCTGCCCGTAGCGTTGCTCATCCTCGTGCTGACATCCGGGTCGCTCGTCGCCGCCGGGATCCCAATCCTGTTGGCCCTCGTCGGCGGCGGCGTTGCGTTTGGTGTGCTGGGCGCGGCCACATCGTTCATGAGCTTCAACCTCTTCGTGCCGAACATTGCGACCATGCTTGGCCTCGGTGTCGGCATCGACTATTCGCTCTTCGTCGTGACCCGGTATCGGGAGGAACTGGCCCACGGCGCGAGCCCAGCGGAGGCGGTCGCGGCGACGGTCGCCACCGCCGGCAAGACGGTCTTCTTTTCGGGCGTGACCGTGCTGCTCTCCCTGGCCGGCCTGCTGCTCGTCGACGCGCAAATCTTCCACGAGTTGGCCGTCGGCGCGATCACCAGCGTCGGCGTGATGATCGCGGGCGCCCTCACCCTGGTGCCCTCCGCACTCGCGGCGCTCGGCCACCGTGTCGACACCCTGGCCATCCCCTTCCTCGGCCGCCCAGGGGCGCATCCGGCGCCGGAAGGCGGACTTTGGGCGCGGTGGGCACGACTGATCATGCGTCATCCCGGGTTGTGGGCGATCGGCGCCGTCCTCATTTTGCTAGCCATGACCGCGCCCGTGACCGATGTCGAGCTCGGCCTGAGTACCGGCACCTCCGACTTGAACCATAAGTCTTCCGGGAAGGGACGAGAGATCCTCGCCCAGGACTTCAATGAGGGAGTCATCTCGCCAATTCAAGTCGTCGTGGTGAGTCCAGATGGCCCCCTCAACGACGACGACTTGGCCACCGTCGCCCGGCTCACCTCGGCGCTGGAAGCCGAAGGCGGCGTCGCCAGAGTCATCTCCGTGACGAAGCTCCTCGATCAGTTTGTCGGCAACCATTCGACCGCGACGCTCGAGACGGCGGCCCGGATCCCACAAGCGACATCGGCCTTGAGTGACCTGGTCAATTTTGGGAAAGGCCGCGACGTCACGGTTATCAGGGTCATTCCCCACGCGCGACCCAATACGGACGCTGCAATTCAGCTCCTGCGCCGCATTCGGGAGGCCATCGTTCCGAGCGTGAGCGGCGGGGCAGGCGCGGATGTCGTCGTCGGAGGATTGACCGCCCAGATTGTGGATATCTCCGACGAGTCGGCGGAGAAGCTGCCGATCGTCGGCGGGCTGGTGGTGGGGATGTCGTTCCTACTCCTGGCCGTGATCTTCCGGAGCCTCATTCTCCCGATCAAGGCCATCATCATGAACCTGCTCAGCATCAGCGCGGCGTACGGGATGCTGGTCTTGGTGTTCCAGGAAGGAGCCGGCGAGGAGTTTTTCGAGTTCACCTCCCCCGGCACGACTCAGGTCTACCTGCCGCTACTCACCTTCACCATCCTGTTTGGGCTGTCGATGGACTACGAGGTGTTCCTGCTGGGACGCATGAAGGAGGAGTGGGAGCGCACCCGCGTCAACGAGATCGCCGTCGCCCACGGCCTGCAGCACACAGCTCGGGTCATCACCTCTGCTGCGGCCATTATGGTGGCGGTGTTTGCGGCGTTCACGTTCACGCGGGTGATGGAGATTCAGGCGCTGGGATTCTCACTTGCCGTTGCCATCTTCGTGGACGCCACCCTGGTCCGCATTGTCCTCGTACCGGCGCTGATGCAACTCATGGGACGGTGGAACTGGTGGTTCCCGGCCTGGCTGGAGCGAGTCACCCCGCGGGTCGATCTCGCCGAGGCCCACGTTCACGAGCCGGTGGTGGCGGCCAGAGCGGAGGGCGTCACTGGCTCCTAGCAACCGGGCTACACATCGCTCAAGCAGGGCATGAATGCCGGTGACACCTAGCCGCGATCGCGGAGGCGCGTCCAACTTCTGCAGGTCATCCGGCAGCACGAGCGTAAGACTTGCCGGTGCTGTCGCCGAAGCACGCGACGGGGCGGACTCGGTGCAGACACTTCACCCCCACCACGATCCCCAACGACGGTCCCCTGTAACGCACCCAGCCGGACCACACCTCCCTCACCTGTTCACCCACGTTCACCGTTCTGCATTGAGGCATTCACGAGTGTTCACCGGGCGGTTCACTGGCTACCGGTAGGATCAAGATTGACGGGGTCCCGAGTCGCCACGCTGGCACCGACGCAACGTCGCGGTTCCTTGGGACATACCGTATTGGTGATCCGCGGGCAAAGGCGCACGTGCCGCGGGAGCAGGGAGGTCGATGATGGGTTCCATGAAGCGCATGACGATTTCAGGTCTCACCGTCGTTCTCGTCGGCCTCTTGGCCGCCGGCTGGACCGTCGGCACCCGAGCACAGGACGGCACGCCGGTGGTAGGACCTGAAAACGGGCTCAGCCAAATGGGTCATCCCCTTGTCGGCTCCTGGATCATCTTCCCAAACGTGGCCAATGCGACGCCCAGTCTCTACACGTTTGCCGGCGACGGAACCGTGGTGAGTTCAAATGTCGCCGGGGGCCGACATGGAGCATGGACCGCCACCGGCGACCAGACGGCGGCGTTTACGGCCCTCGGCTTGGCGACGACCGAGGGGGATGCTTTTGCAGGCGCGACGAGAGTTCGGGCGGAGGCGGAGATCGACACCACCGGGAACACCCTCAACGTGGTCTTTGTCATTGAGGCGATGACCGTGGACGGGATCGTCCAGTTCACCAGTGGACCCTTCACGGCGCAGGGCACTCGAATCACCGTCGAGCCGCTAGGCACGGAGGCTACGCCGGCTGCCGGAACGCCGGAAGTTGGGACACCGGCCGTGGGCGACACGACCTCCGTGTCCGCGACGTTGATCGATCGGGCGGGCACTGAGGTGGGCAGCGCCTTGTTCAGCGAGGTGGTCGAGAACGCCGGGGTTAACGTCTCAGTCACGGCTGACGGTCTGACCCCGGGTGAGCACGGCATCCACGTCCACGAGACTGGGGTCTGCGACCCCGGAGGCGATCAGCCATTCGCCTCTGCTGGCGGGCACTTCAACCCGGCCGGCACGATGCATGGCGGACTCGGGGATCCGGATGCTCATGCCGGCGACCTTGGCAACGTCATGGCCGACGCCATCGGTCGAGTCTTTGTGTCGATCCCGACCGACAGCTTCAGTCTCGCGAACTTGGCCGATGCTGACGGCAGCGCGTTGGTCATTCACGCTAACCCTGATGATTTGCAGACCGATCCCGCTGGCAATAGCGGGGAGCACGTGGTCTGCGGCGTGATCTTCCCGCCCAATGCTGCCACGACCGGGACGCCAGGAGCCGCGACGCCTGAAGCCGGCACGCCGGTCGGTCAGGTCATCGCAACGGCGCTGGCCACAGCCTTCATGGAGGCGACCCCGGTGTTATAGCAGCCGGGCAGATGGCGGAGGCCGCTGGGGCAATCATCCCAGCGGCCTCCCTGCATGCCGATCGCCTTCCTTCTCCGGCATCGCACCTCTGGCACCGGGGCGAAGGGTCGCCAAGCGCCGGCCCTTTCGCCGCCGTCGCTGCAAAGGAGGCCCATCGATCGATGGACCTTGGAGAGCTGCGGATTGAGCTCGCCGCCCAACCACTGAGCCTGGGATGGTGCCAATTGTCTGATCGGTAAGGTGAAGCGGCACCGGTGGCGCGAAGACAGCTGCATCCTCACGGGGAGCGACCCGTTGAGGAGTTGTCTGGGCGGGCATTCGGATCGGCGCAGAGCGCCTGCCGGATCTATCTGACGATATCCACAAATCACGGCGACGATGACTCGCCGGCTTCCGCCGATATGGGTGAAGCTGGGCGACGCATCCGCGTCCATGACCTAGTGCGCACAGACGCCTCCGTGCCGGGGGTCGAGGCAGGGTTGCGGCTAGACTATCGGCTCTCCTCCAGGGGTAGCCAGCCGATGTCCCATGGACATCGTTTACCAGCAGTTACCGTTCTTCACCGCAAGATTCACGAGCGCTCATCGCCATGTTCACCGGCGGGGTGCTAGGTTAGAAGCAGACAGCGCCACCGGTGGCGGTGTCCTAGGACGCCAGCAGGGCCGAACGAACCGCCCGGCCGAGAGGAGCAAGCATGTCTCGCATCCACCATCACCTCCTCCTGGCACCACTGCTCGTCCTCATGCTTGCCGCCTGCAGCGGAGGCGAGGAGAACGAGTCGGGCAGCACGGACCTGCCGCCTGCAACGTCGACAAGCATCCCTGGTGAATCCAGAGATGATGGGCCAACGGCAGCCGCCGTCGCGGGGACAGTGCCGGCTGAGCGCGGGGAGCAAACTGGTCGGACGGACCAAGAGCGTGCGGAACCTGCAAGTGCCGTCGAGGTCGTAGACCGAGTGAGCCCGGCGGTCGTCACTGTCATCAACGAGCACCAGGCTGGCGGCTTTGGCTCGGCGCCGGCGCAGGAAGCTGGCCGTGGCACTGGCTTCATCGTCGACAGCCAGGGCCACGTTGTCACCAACGAGCACGTCGTGCGGGGCGGCGACCGCTTCGAGGTCATCTTCGCCGATGGTGAGAAGCGGCCAGCTCGCCTGGTTGGCGCCGACCCACTCAGCGATCTCGCGGTGGTCCGCGTCGAGGGCGGTATCCCAGCGACCGTTCCTTTCGGCAATTCGGAGATTCTGAAGCCGGGACAGCCGGTCTTGGCGATTGGCTCGCCACTCGGGTCCTTCACCAACACCGTCACCGACGGCATCGTCAGCGCCCTTGGGCGCGACTTCCCCGGTGCCCCAAACCAGGGTGAACCCGGATACAGCAACTTGATCCAGCACAACGCGGCGATCAACCCGGGCAACTCGGGCGGCCCGCTGTTCAACTTCTTGGGGGAGGTCGTCGGGGTTAACACCCTGGGGATTCCGGAAACGAACCAGGGCATCCCCGCGCAGGGGCTCTTCTTTGCTATTCCGTCGAATACCGTCGCCAAGATCGCCGAACAACTCATCACGGAAGGCCGTGTTGCCTACCCAGCGATCGGGGTCGACTTGGTGCCGATCACGGAGGAACTCGTCAGTCAGTACGGGTTGCCCGTGGACCATGGCGTGTATGTCCGACGGTTGGCGCCGGGCGGGCCAGCCGCACAGGCCGGTGTGCGCGAAGGTGACTTCATCCTGGCAGTTGACGGCCAGCGGGTCGACGAAGAGAACTCGTTCAGCGAGCGGTTGTTCGAGCACAAGCCAGGCGACACTGTGGACGTGATCGTGCACCGTAACGGCGAAGAGCTGAGACTCCCCGTGACGCTCGGCGAGCTACCGCAGCAGGGGACGGGTCCAAGGAGACCCTAATTACGGTAGGGAGATCGTGGAGCAAGCGTCCTGCCGAACCGCACCAAGCGGGCTGGATGAAGTCATCCCGTCGTGGCACCCGTGGCGTAGCGCAGCGGTGAATGCGCGTCATCGTCGTCAAGGGAGATGCGAATTTCAAGCAATTGATAGGGAAGGAACCACTTCATGACCTGATTCGTCTCCCTCCTGGCGGTTGCCGCTCTGGCACTCGTGGACGTCGCCGGCGGGACGTTGCGCTTCCTTGAGGGAAGCCGCGTAGCGCCTGGCTCTCGATGGCTGACGACGTCTCCGTCGCCTACGTCTTCGTCCATCTTCTGCCTGATTTAAGCGAGGCGCAGGAGACCGTGGCGGAGGCTGCGGGCGAGCGGTGGAGCGGCCTCGAGAATCCCGTCTACCTCCTGGCGCTCCTGGGTCTCGCTACCTTCTACGGCATCGAGCGGTGCGTCCCTTACGTAGGCGCCAACGTGCCACCAGAGGCGAGGGCGACAACCGCTCGGGTGTTTTCTGGCTGCATGTCGCCTCGTTTGGCGTCCACAACGGGCTCATTAGGTACACGCTCCACCAGCGCGGGGAGGAGGGTCTCTTCCAGATCCTCCCGTTCTTCACATTGGCCATGGGTCTGCACTTCGTGGTCATCGACTTTGGCCTGCTGAAGCACTACAGGAGGGCCTACGGCAGCTTCGGTCGCGGGGTGTTCGGCGCCGCCGACCTGTCCGGCTAGGCCATTGGCCTCACCCAAGAGATCTTCGAGGGGGCGCTGGCACCGCCCTTGGTGTTCCTTGCCGGCGGCGGCATCCTCAATCTCGTGAAAGAGGAGGTGCCGGAGGAGCGGGGGAGCCAATTCTGGGCC
>JAUJMG010000456.1 GCA_030446955.1 Thermomicrobiales bacterium | reverse complement strand
TCTCCGCCGCTCCGCCGGACGCCGGGTTTCACCTGGGAGCCGCTCCACACGGGGAGCAGCCCCCGAGCCCCATGGGCCGCTCGTCGGCCGCCGCGCGGTCTCACCGCTCCCACTCTCAGGCATCAACGGGGTCGGGCAGGACAAGGTAAGGGCTGTTATCAGGCCGGCAGCCTTCCAGCTGAACTCGGCGCCGAGCCAGCCGCTTCTCCCTTGGGCGGTGACAACAGCGGGACTCGCCTGGGGTCCTCCCCAGCGTGCCCCGACTGGGACGGTTGGTGGTCTTCCGAAGCTGCGTGGAACGTGACACTCCCCGGTGCCCGTCCGCTATACTGAAAAAGAGTTGGGGCGGCCTTGGCCCCGGGGCGCCGCGTACCCCGTACCCGCGCGGCTAGGTGGGGATTGCCTGATTGGCAGTCCCTTTGTTGTTCCCTGTGCGGTGGGGCGTTGGGGAAGCTCGGCTGGCTACCGGGCGCCGCTGGTCACCTGGAAGATCGGGAGGAACACGGATGCGACGGTCCCTCGTGGCGATCACGGTCGGGTTCACGTCCTTTGCTACGCTGCTCTTCGAGCTGACCCAGACCCGGATCCTGTCCTACATCTTCTGGAACCACGTGGTCTATTTGACGGTCTCCCTGGCGCTGCTGGGCTTTGGGTCAGCGGCACCTTCGTCGCGCTGTTCGCCTCTCGCCGGCCCCTGTTCTCGCCGCGGATCCTCGCCCGCCGCCTCCTCGGCTTCGGCGTCAGCGGATTCGGCGCGATCGCCTTGACGGCGTGGGTCTTGCCGCACCTCGGCTTGGCGGGCTGGGGAAACCTCCTCTTCTGCTACGTGGTCTACGTGGTTCCGTTCATCTTCGCCGGCGCGATCCTGACCATCATCCTCTCCTCCTCGGTCGCGGCCGTCGGCGCGCTCTACTCCATCGATCTGCTCGCGGCGGGGCTCGGCTGTGTCCTCTTCTTCTTCCTCCTCCCCTTCCTGGGTGCCCCGACCCTGGTCACCTTGCTGGCCGGGTTGGCGCTGGCGCTCGCGGTCGGCTGGAGCGAACGGCGAGACCGTGCCGCCCGCCTGGTCGGCCTTGCCGGCGTTGCGGCGTTGGCGGCAGTTGCGGTTGTCCAAGGCATCCGCCCGTCCTTCCTCGACTTCGTGCCGGTGCCGGACAAGGAGATGGGCACCTTCTTGGACGACGGGCGGTACCCCAACGCGCGGATCGAGCAGACCACGTGGACCCCGATCGGGCGCATCGACGTCGTCGGCGACGACCAGGAGAACCTCTGGGGCTATCCTCACCCGCCCGGATCCTACAAGATCCTCACCCAGGACGGCACCGCCCACACCGCGTGATCTCTCAGCAGCTGCGGGAGGAGATCGAAGCGGCAGTCGCGGGCGGGGCGCCCGGCGATCCCGAGAGCCTCACCTACCAGATCAAGCCGAACGCCGACGTCGGCATCATCGGCGTGGGGGGCGGCATCGACGTCGCGGGGGCGCTGGCTCACGGCGCCCGCTCCGTCTACGGAGTCGAGCTGAACCCGGCCACGTATCGCTACGCGGAGGAGATCTACGCGGACTACAACGGGGACCTGATGGATGACCCTCGGGTGACGCTGGTCAACGCCGAGGGGCGGAACGCGCTGCAGGCGGTGGACCGGGAGTTCGACGTCATCCAGGTGATCGCCATCGACACCTTCGCCGCGCTCAGCTCAGGGCCCTACGTGCTGTCCGAGAACTACCTCTACACCGTGGAAGCGTTCGAAGACCTGTTCGGCCGGCTCAAGCCGGACGGGATCCTGGCGTATTACCGGTGGCTCTTCATGCCGCCGCGGGAGACCCTGCGGTTGAGCGCGGTAGCCTGTGAGGCGTGGCAGCGGCGCGGCATCGACGATTGCTCGCAGCACATCATAGTGGTCGGGCGAGACGGCTGGGCGCTGAGCCTCTTCAAGCAGACGCCGTTCACCTTGGGGGAGGTCGAAAAGCTCAACGTCCAGGCGGCAGCGATGGGCCTGTGGGTCCTGCACTGGCCCAAGATCTTCCCTGCGGCCGAGCAAGGGCAGCTCGAAGCGGGTTACTACGCGGCGGCCGACCCCGCGCTCATCGCGACGTCGCAGGCGTTCACCGGGCTGACGACGGCCTACCGGGAGGGACGGGAAGCGGAGTTCTTCGCCTCGCACCAGTACAATATCGCGCCCACGACCGACGACTCACCCTTCTTCTTCGAGTACCACCGGTTGAACGCCCTGGGCCTGCCCAGCTTCTTCGGAGGACACACCGGCTTTCTGCGTAGCGGCAACGTCGGCACGACGCTGTTCATCATCATCGCCGAAGCGACCCTGCTGTCGCTGGTGGCGATCTTCTGGCCGCTCTGGCGCTACCAGCGGGCGGGCCTGCGGGTGCCCCACGCCGCCGCCTACAGCCTCTACTTCGCCGCCCTCGGCATCGGCTTCATGATGATCGAGATCGCCGTGATCCAAAAGGCGGTGCTGCTCCTGGGCAACCCGCTCTACGCCCTGCCGGTCGTGCTGGCAACGCTGCTGGTGAGCGCGGGGGTGGGAAGCTGGGTGGTGGCGCGAACGGGGGCGCGGGTGCGCCGGGTGACGGGACCGGTGGGGGTGCTGTTTTTGGGACTCGTCGCGTTGCTGATCGTCGGCCTGACCCCGCTCTTCCGCGAGCTCTTGTATCTCAGCTTCGCGCAACGCGTCGGCGTGACGGTCCTCGTGCTGGCGCCGCTCGGCTTGCTCATGGGCATGTTCTTTCCGACCGGCTTGCGCGCGGTGGGGGAGGAGGCGGCCGGCTTCATCTCCTGGGCCTGGGGCATCAACGGCTGCACGTTGGTCTACGGCAGCGTGGTCGCCATCCTGGTCGCCATGGCCTTCAGCTTCAACGTCACGCTGGCGATCGGGGGGGGTGGCCTATGCCGGCGCGTTCGTGGCGGCGTGGTGGTTCAGCCGGGAGCGGCCGGCGGTGGCAGTAGCGCCGGCACCGGTGCCCGCCGACTAGGCCTGCGTCCAGGTAGGGGTGCCGGATGCCTGCGGCGGGGTTTGCCTTGGCTGCAGGGGCACGAGCACGGACCCCGTCACCCGCCGCGCTAGCCTGATCCACGCGCTTCACCAGTGCCTCCACGAGTCCGTCGCCGCATTCCCGTCGATGCTGGCCGCTCACGAGTCTCACGCTCGGCCCGTTGCCACCCTGAGACGAGAGTGTCGATTCGCGCTCGCGGCCTGGTCAGCGATCCATCGGGCGGGTGGCGCCTGGCTGGCATCAGACGGAAAAGATGCTCAGTGGCAGGAAGGCGCTGACCGAAAAGGTCCCCACGTTGACGAGCTGGCGGATGCGCAGGTCGACGCAAGGGCTGGCCAGGTAGAGGTCGGGGTCGTGCCCCGTCGCGGCGAACTAGCGCCCGCTGGCGGCAGGGCCGCCGGGGCCGCCGAGTGCTGCTTCATTGCCCCAGTCCCCTGCCGGGACAACTCCCAGTGAACGGCGCGAATCAGATCGTGTGGCCGTCACATCGCCGACGGCGAACACCTCGTAGTTGGCGGTGCGGATCACGGACGGGTAGCGCGCCCGGTAGGCGGCGACGTTGGCGCCCAGGTCCTGCCGTTCGGCCGGGCCGATCACAACGTAGTCCACGCCGTATTTGCTCATCAGTTCTGGCGCGTCCGGCGCAAACCCGTAAATGGCGCGAAGGTCGCGCTCGCGCCGGGCGTAATCAATGCCCCAGGTCCAGAGGAAGAAGGG
>JAUJMG010000455.1 GCA_030446955.1 Thermomicrobiales bacterium | reverse complement strand
CTGGCCAAGCTCGGACTCTCTGCCGGGGACCGGGTGCGGTTTCGCCGGCGAGAAGGAGGCCGGTGGCAAGAGGGCGTCGTCTCAGGGGTCCACAGGGACGGCAGCATTGCTTTGCACGACAAGGACGGCCGGGCCCGGGCCATCTCTCGCGAGCGCCTTGAGCTGCGAACTACCGGGCCCAGAGGAGCGACAACCTGGGAGCCGTTGCCGGAGCACGCGACAAGACCAGAACAGCTGCGTTTGCTGTAGAAGGCACAATTCGCGTCAGGAGCACGCGGTCGGCAGGGACCTGAGGAGGGGCGCGGTCGGGGATGGCAGGCCCACCTTGCGGACTGACGGGACCACCAGCCCGCACCAGGCTCGACGTGCGGGCCGCCTGGGGTATGCACTTGCCCAACGCCCGCTTGATGGCCCGCGGGTAGCCGATCTCCGCCACTCTTACGCGTCGTCGAGTCCGTGCCAGTCCGGTGTATCCCGGAAATGCTCAGCGGCTGTTGATAGCAGCTCCATCACCTCAAACAACAGCCGCCGGTCGCTCATCGACGGCTTATCGCTGTCCTCGCTGTCGGGAGCAACGGTGGCGCCGACGCCGCTCAGAACCACGCCCGCGTACTTCAGAATCTCACCGGTGATGAACTCGAGGTCCGGCGGCTCCATCTGCTTGAGCGCGGCAGAGCCCGGCAGCGGTGGGCCCAGTGTCTCGTCGAGCTGCAGTGCTTCCGCATGGAGTTGCGGGGCCATGGCCTTCAACACCTCGATCGGCTGCTCGTTCGATTCGCCTGCGACATGGCGCAGCAGGATCACTGCGACCTTGGCCAGCCCTATTGCCAATCCGGCGGCCTCAGCGGCGCTGCGATGAACGACCCGGACAGCACGGCGGGCAGCTTCGGCCTCATCGGTGAGGATCGCTGTGAGAAGCTCGATGGCTGCACCCTGATCGTCGGCGTGGCTTCGCTCCGCCGGTGTCGTCACGACAGCTCGTCTCGTAGGGCCTGGAGGTCGTCCGCCGCCTGATCGAATATTGCCAACGCGCACCGCGGGCAGTAGTTCTTGCTGCCGCCCGTCACCGGGTCCTTGATGACGAGGCATAGGGTGTCCTTCTCGATGGAGTGGTCGGTGCGGTTGCGGTGGCAGACGCGCCGGCGGCGGGCCGTCTCGATGGTGCACCCTCCGAGAACCCTACGAATCGGTGGCATCAGCTTGCCCCTCGCATTGCTTGCCGGATCCGATCCCGGACGGCGTCCCCGAGATCATCGAGTTCGGCGAGAGCCGCTGCCGTCTGGTCAGCGGTGAGCGTTCCCCGGGAACGGGAAGGAACCCCGAGGAAGGAGTTGATCTCGCGCTGGAGCAACTGAGTGACTGCCTGCACGTTGGCCATGGCACCCCGAGCAAGACCCGCCCTAGCGACGTCCCGGCCGGCCCGGCCGATGCCGAGATCGGAGAGGATCCTGGCCACGACCGAGTTCGTGCGCTCGGCGACGCGGGTTCTGGCAGCCTGTCGCCGCCGCTGGGGCGACACCGGGATGGCGGCCGGCTCTTCGTTTAGTACGGCATCGCGGCGCTGCCGAAGCCGGGCCTGCAGGTCGTCCCGTGACACTACGTCGCCCAGGGTTAGCCCACCCACGATTTGCTGGGCCAGCAGCTCGTCGAGGACACGGTGATCCTCGGGGTCGAGGTACTCCTGGTCTATGAAGTGGCTGATGATCTCGTCGTCAACCAGCAGCCCGTCGTCAAACCGCCGAGGGTGACCGTCCCTGCCCCCGTCACCTTCCTCGACCGGGTCGCCATTGACCCATGACTGGACCAGTTCTTGGTCATCCAGGTCGAGCTCGCGAAACTCCGCCCACCGAGCCTCGTTGTTCAGCCCCACGTGCGACACCACGTAGGCCTGGTTGTCGGGGTGGTTTGGATCGCCCTGCACGACGACGCGCATGACACGCCCGACGAACTGGATGTAAGGAGCCAGGCTGCGGAAGGGGCGGAAGATGGCGGCAACGCTGAGGCGAGGGTGGTCGAAGCCTTCGCCGAGCATCTGCACCTGGACGATGCAGTCGAGCTGTCCGAGCCGCAGCCGTTCCAGGACGACATCTTGTTCCTCTTCATCCATGGCACTGTGGATTTCGGCCGCTCGGTATCCGCACTCCTCGTAGATTGCGCGCACCTGGCGGGCATGGTCCACGGAGCACGCGGCAGCGATCACCTGGTGGCGGATACCGGTTTCCGCCCGCATCCCCTCGCACCGGTTGATACTCGCCTCAGCGATGTGGCGGTTGCACTCAGGTGAGAGTGAAACGCCGCGGCGGAACCACTGCTCCTCTCGCAGCTCGAGCACCTCGTCGAGCGTGTGCCGGCGAGTGTCATCGCGGTAGGTGAAGTACAACTCCCGAGGGGCGACCGAGCGCGCCCAGATCTTCTTGATGAACCCGTTGACCATCGCCCGGGCGAAGGAGTACCGGTAGATCACCTCGCCCTGTAGGGGCTGCTGATCGGACCGAAAGGGTGTCGCCGTCATACTGATGACCTTGGCGTCGGGGAACCGGCGAAAAACCTTCTGCCAGCTCGCCGCCGCGGCGTGATGGCCTTCGTCGACCAGGATCATGTCGAAGAAGTTGGGCGGGAACTGGGGCAGCCAGCGGTCGGCCTGGCTGGCGAGCTGCTGGATATTGGTAACTACGAACTGGCTCTCGACGCAATCGTGCAGATTGGCGGCGGGGCCGTCGAGCACCGCCGTCCAGGGGCCAGCCGTAAAGTCCGAGAGCACCCTGGTCCGGGCCAAGAAGCACTCTCGGCTGGAGAGGTCGAGGGCGTCGGTGACGCCCTTGCGGATGGTCAGGTTCGGGGTGATCACGAGGACGCGCCCCTGTGCAATACCGAAGGGCAGTGTCGAGATGATTCCGGTCTTGCCTCCGCCGACGGGGATTACGAGGACCGCCGGGTCGTTCGACGTCGCGAAGTGTTCCCGCACAGCCCGGTGCGCTTCCCGCTGGGGTTCGCGGAGCAGGTCGTTCGCCTCGATGTTGGCGTGGGCCGTGGTGAAAATCTCCCCAGCCTCGGTGATCGCCTCGGCGGCGCGGCGGTACTCGAGGCGGAACGGCTCGAGGTCGGCCCGGCGGTAGAACCGGTAGCCGCTTCCCGGTCGGCGAACAGCGGTCAGCCGGCCGTCCCTATCCCACCTCCGAAGGGTCTGGGCAGAAACGCCGATGTACTCGGAGGCCTCACTGATCGACAGGTAGTCGCCGTCATCGTCGGACACGGATTCAGCTTACAACACTTCCAACCTTCGTCAACCTTGCCACGGCCCGAGCAAGAGAAGCCCAGTAGGAAGGTTCCACCAACCGACAAGTGAGGAGGGCTGGGCCGCGAGGTCCCCGGCGGCCGGGCTCGAGCGCCAGCCAAGAGTCGCCACGGGAGCGTGAAGACCCTGAGCATCCTCGGTACTCCAGCAGGCTGACAGCCCAGTCTCAGACGACGCCGCGGAGCTCGTCGGTCTGCTCCAGCGGTCGTCGTGTCGTTGGCGGACGCGTTCTGGCTCGACTGATGAACGACTTGTTCAACGGCTGGTCGCTGGTCATAGTCGCCCGACGGGTGGCGGAGCGTTCCAACAAAGTGCAACTTCGAGTTGTCGCGCCTACGACCATGCGCTCTGCTGAGGTGCGGCGCTGCGAGCCACGGGGCATTGCGAGCCGCGACCGATTCGGCGATCTGGACGCCCTCCACGGGCCCCGACCCGTGCAACAGA
>JAUJMG010000454.1 GCA_030446955.1 Thermomicrobiales bacterium | reverse complement strand
ATCGACTTCCAGGCCGCCCACGGCTGGGACGCGGTCCGCGCCCGCTGCCACGCCCTGGCGAGCGACGCCTGGGCCCACCTCGCCGCCCTCACCGGGCTGGAGCCGCTCGCCCCGGACGACCCGGCTTGGTTCGCCCAGATGGTCGCCGCGCCATTGGCAGTCGGGGATCCGGTGGACCTGAAACGTCGGCTCTACGACGAGCACCGGGTCGAGGTGCCAATCACCCTCTGGAACGGACGCCCCCTACTCCGCGTCTCCTGCCAGGGGTACAACGCTCCTAGGGACGTGGACGCCCTGATCGAGGCCCTAATCGAGTTGGGCGTCGGCCGCAAGGACGGCCCCGCCTGACGCTGGGGAATGCGCGGGGCCAGCGGCCATCGGGGCGCCGGTCAGTCGCTCCAGCGTGTCCAGGAGGGGAACGAGGTCGAACGGCTTGGCCAAACAGGCCGCTGGCGCGAAATCCGTGACGCCATCCGCTAGGTCGCGGCCGGCGGAGAGGACGATGACGGGCACGTCGGCCGCGCCGGGCAGGGCGCTGAGCCGCCCGGAAGGACCACCCGTCCATCACCGGCATCATCAGATCCAGCATGATCGCGTCCGGCCGCCATCCGTGCAGGATCTCAAGCCCTTCCGCCCCGTTGCACGCCACGCGGGTCTCGTAGCCCTCGTCGGCGAGCAAGTCGATGAGGAAGCCGCGGATCGTCTCGTCGTCGTCCACGATCAGGACGCGGCGCCGCTCATCCATGCTGGGTCTCCAAGGACCCGGTTGCCGTCGCGCCGGACATTGCCGTCTCGTTCCCCCTCGTCTGGTCCTGCGCCGGGAGCCAGAAGCCCACGGTCGTGCCCTGACCCTCCCCCTCGCTCGTTGCCCAGATTCTACCGCCGTGCCGCTCGACGATGCTGCGGCAGATGTAGAGACCGAGGCCGAGGCCAGGCAGGTTCTGCTGGACCGCGTTGGCCGCGCGGCCGAACGGCTCGAAGATGGAGGCCGCAGCTCCTGGTGGCAGCCCGATGCCGACGTCATGGACCTCGATCGAGACGCCCTCGTCGTCGGGCCGCATGCTGATCCGGATCGTGCCGCCCGCCGGGGAGTATTTGGCCGCGTTGTCGATCAGGTTGGACAGCACTTGCTCCACCCGGTCGGGATCCGCCACCACCGCGCACGGGATATCCGACATCTCGGTCTGCAACGGGTGGCGATCGCCGAAGACCTCCGTGTAGCGGGCGACGATCTCACCGATGAGGTCGCAGAGATCGAGCGGCTTAGGCCGCAGCGGCAAGTTGCCGAGGCGAATCCGTGACACGTCCAGGAGGTCATCCGTCAGCACGGTGAGGCGGTCGGTTGCCCCCTCGATCGTCCGCAGGTAGGTGGGGAGGGCGTCCGTAAGGTTGCCCTTGCTGAGTCGCCGCAGCAGGAGTTGGGCATAGCCCCGGATGCTGGCGACCGGCGTCCGCAGCTCGTGGGCGGCGATGGAGAGGAACTGGTCCCGCGCCCGGATCGCCCGCTGCGCCTGCCCGAAGAGTTGGGCATTGTCGACAGCCAGCGCGACTCGACGGGCGAGATCCTCAACAAGCGGCAGGTCGGCTGGAACGTAACGGCGGCCCGATTCGGCGGTCGCGAACGTGAGCACCCCAAGAGCGCGACCACGAGCGATCAGCGGCACGCTAACGAAGGAGACGAACCCCAACTGGCGCAGGTCTTGGAGATGGACCTCGTCGTGAGCCACGGCCCGCAGCACGGCATCCGGAAACTCGTGGGCCAACTCCGGCCGGCTCGTGCGGAGGACCTGTGCCGGGCCGAACGGGGCGGAGGGATCAATCGGATAGCGCCGGTTAAGCTCCAGCGCCCGCTCCACCTGACGTGGATCGGTGTGAGCCACGACCAGCCGCTCGACCCCCCCATCTTCCTGGAGCATGTCGATCGTGCACCAGTCGGCGATCTGAGGCACCGCCAAACGCGCGACGCTCTGCAGCGTGGTGGCGTAATCGAGCGATGACGCCAGGACCTCGCTGGCCTCACTCAGGAACTGAGCGCGTTCTTCAGCTTGCTTCCGCTCGGTGACGTCGGTCTGTACTCCGACGAAGTGGGTGATCCGGCCCTCCTCGTCTCGCACGGGAGAGATGTGCAACTCGTTCCAGAAAGGGGTGCCGTCCCGCCGATAGTTGAGGAGTGTAACGGTGCACTCCCGGCCTTCACGAAGCGCGGAACGAATCTCAGCAAGGGTGGCAGGGTTGGTGCGTTGGCCTTGGAGAAACCGGCAGTTGCGGCCAACCACCTCTGCGGCGGCATAGCCAGTCATTCGAACGAAGGAGGGGTTGACATCAATGATGGGATTATCGGGACGGGTGGCGTCAGTGATGATGATGCCACTGCGTGCCGCGGCGATGGCCCGGTCACGCAGTCTCAACAGGTCCTCGATCCGCATCTGCCCTGTAGTTTCTCGCACCATCCGTCTCAGCAGCCTTGCCTCCTCCTGCCGTCGACCGCTGCCTCAGCGATCGTGGGGCTGTGCGACGGCCCCTTTGCGAACAGGATCCCGTGATGCGGGCGGAGGGATCGTGACCATTGATTTCAGCAACTTTAGTGCCGCCGCTTCCTGTCGGCCAACCTCTGGATAGTGCGTTCAGCCTTGGCCAGAAGGAGTGGCTGGGCTGTGACGTTTCTGTGACACCTTGGCGAAATGGCGGTGACATCCGCGCGCCACACTAAGAATACCGGGAGCCACGTTGCTCACCCTCTGCAAAGGAGCTTACCGATGATCGCCGTCCATCCCGCTCTTGCCCTAGGCCAGCGCTACGTTGAGCTGACCGCCTCTGACCGAGACCAGGGCCAGTTCACCGTGCTGCGCCTTGACCGGGACGCGCTGGGTCTGCCCCGTGTCACCTTCCGCTACCCGGACAACCGCGATGTGACGGCCTATGTCGAGCAGATTGAGGCGGCCCTAGCCACCGGTCTGATCGTGCCCCTGATGGAGCCGGTGTTAGCAGCGGCGAGTTGACCGATGGCCGGGCGGCCTACGACATCCCCCAACATCGCCACCCGCACAGGACCTGCTCGACGTAGCCAACCGCATACGCCCGGAAATCGAGATTGACGCACCGGCAGAGGGTGTCTGAACGGCGCCGGGCGACGTCCCGTCGCCCCCTTCGTGGAACCCGCTCGGCCGTCAGATCAACGTAACGCCGCGACCGGCGCCCGCCTGGATGTCCATCTCGGGCCTCTGGGGGAACAGGTCGTTCCAATCGGTTGTGCGAGCGTCGAAGCCAAACTTCGGGCTCTGGTGGCCAGGCTGCTTATTGACTCCCGGCCTCCTCCCCGACGAGTACGCCCTCCTGATTGAGTCGCTCGGCCCCGACCGCGTCCGTTCCATTCATCTGAACCGGTTCACCCGGTCCTTGCCCCCCTCTTCAACCGCAGCCGGGACCGTGGTGTGCGCCAGGGCTTCGAGGCGATGAGCCTCGCTCAAGCCTCCTCCCTCCACGCCGCGTCCTACAGGAACCCCTTACGATCCCGGCTTACGGAGGCGCGGATCCACGATCGGTTCCATGGCGAGCGCGAGCAGCATGAAGGCCAGCGCGGTGACGATGATCAGCAGCCCCGGTGGAATCACCCACCACCAGTAGCCGAGATAGATCGCGCCCGTCTGGAATCCCGCCTGAAGCATCTGTCCCCAGGTCGGCTTGGTCTGATCCCCCAACCCGAGGAAGCTGAGCCCCGCCTCGGCCAGGATCGCGTTCGG
>JAUJMG010000453.1 GCA_030446955.1 Thermomicrobiales bacterium | reverse complement strand
TTGGCGAACTCAGCGAGAAACTCCGCGACCTCGTCGAGACGGTCGCCGTACTCGAGCTCGATTTCGCGCAGCCGCATCTTGCGCCAGGTGCAGAAGTGCTCGTGCCAGTTCTGCGTGGATGCCGCGTCGCCGAGTAGGAATGCCGGCTCCACACCGCCGGCAGCCGGCAGCGACGAGCGCCCCGGTCGGTAAGGGCTGTCGCCGACGGTACTGCTCAGTCAAGCGAGATCGCCGGCGATGCAGTCCGGGCACTTCCTGGCCGCTGGGATCACGCCCCTCCGAGGGAGTGGCCGCGGACCAGTACTGGCGCCGACCGTCAGCGAGAGTGCGGCATCGGCTCTTTCATCGCATCACTGACCGCAGGGGAGGGCGGGCGGTTTGAGGCAAGCGCTTCGCTGATGTCCCCGACACCCCCGGCTCTCAGGGTCTGCTGCCGCAATTTCCGAACGTGAGCTCAGCTGATCCGGGTGCTAGCAGAGAACCGGTCAGATTCGCACCCCCGTGAAATGCCGCGGGGGCGAAGACGCTGTGGAAGCGCAGCCGAGCCCAGAGCAGCGGCAAGGACAGCAGCCCCGGCCCGATGACCTCCATCCAGCTGAAGCGGCCCCCCCCGTTCGCGCCCGCGACGTGCCACAGTGCAAAGGTGATCATGTTGGCGGCGACGACCCAGCCTGCGCGGAGGCGTGTGTCGACCCACGCGGCGAGGACCACGCTGCGGTGAACGATCTCCTCGCCGACCGCGGTACCAACGAGAGTGCGCACTACCTCCAGGGCCGTCAGCTCTCGGCTGAGAAACGCGACTACGCCAGAAGCCGCGGCAAGACAGATCGCGGCCAAAACCGAAGCGCTGGCGAGTCGAGCGGGCGATTGCACAACGAGCGGGCGGAAACCGAGGTCTCGCCAAGACCAGCCCCGGAGGTGTAGGAGCGACATACCCGCTACGCCGATGACCGGTACAGCGATCAGGGTGATCCACTCCTGCTCACACCATCGCCGCCCGAGGAGAACGACGCCGTTGCCGAGACCGGCCACGATGGCAGAAGCACCGGCTGCGGTGGCGACCGGAATCTTGGCGTGGCCAAGCCGTTGGAGTCGGTGCAGCTCGGCGAGACAACGATCGATCTCGCGCCCCACACCGTCGAAGTTGCCTTGGCGGGCGCGACTCATCTGGTCCCACCGTCAAGAGCCTCCCAGACGGTTGTGGCCACGGCTGTTTTGGGCTCGCCACTCTCGCGGTTGGATCCTGGCCGTGGCGCGAGACGGGGCTGATCAGCCATCGCCCGCCAGGTCCGGGGGATGTGCGTAGATCGCCAAGACCAAGAGCAGCGCGAGCGCGGTGACTGCACCCATGGCCTTGAGGGCGAACAAAACTCGTGTCAGTCCCGCAATCCCCTTCACCGCCTCCGGCCCTGCCCCGTCAAGGAATCGACCGAGCGAGATGCGGAAGAGGACCGTCTCGATGAGATCGGCCACCGCGGTGCCGATGAGGGCAACGAAAAGCGCCCCGGGTGCCAGGGCAAAGCGACGCAGTCTGTGTCCATCGTTCGCCCTCTTCCTGGACCTCGGCGAAGCGACGACGCACGCAACCACGAGTCCCCAGAGGAGATAGATGGGGATGTATCGGAGGATGTCACGGGCCGTCCCCCGATGCAGGTCTTCCCACTCCGCCTGTCGCGAGTAGAGCCTGATGGCCGAGTCCCACTGCTTCCATCCGTAGCCCGGAGGGAGGTCGCTCACTACTGCGGCCAGCTGGAGAATGAGAAGTGTGGCGACGAGTATTCCGATGAGCCAAGCACCCCGAACTTTCCACGACCGCGAACGCAGCCCCCGCGAAATCACCCGCAACATGAACCTCGTGCAACAGCACCGGGCGCGACCGTCGCTTCAAGCTGGGTCCCTGCACGTTGGTGCGTCAGTCGAGCGACTGCTGACTCACGATCAGCTTCAGCCATGCTCCGTCGTTCCGCTGGTAGAGGATCTCGTTGGTGGACGCGACGCCGGGGAACCGGAGATCGATCGGAATGTCTGCCTCACCGTAAGCGTCAGCGCTGACCGACCTCCAGTCGTGTTCGAAGAGTCGATGGCAGATCGTGGAGTTCGGAAGAGCGTCCGCGATCCGCACCGTCCGTGCTTCTTTGGTTGCCGTCACCGGAAACACGAAGTCGACCTGCTCTCCTTGACACTGCGTCTGCGACGGAAAGTCGTACGGCCCTTCCGGCGGCCCGTACGGACGCGGGACCCACGGGATGGGCTCGGGAATGGGTACAGGCTCCGGGTTGCGCTGTCCCGTGAACGCTCCGGCACGGACCTCCCTCAGCACCATCCTGGCCAACAAGGCGTGGCCCCGTTCGTTCGGATGGAATGAGTTGTGAAGGAGCCGGTCGAGACGTAAGTGGACGCCATCGATAGGCCCGATGCCGATGATGTTCATCGCCGACTCTCCGGCCAGCGCTTCACAGATGCGCTTTCCCTCGAACGCCTCCGAAACGTCGATCAAGGACACACCGGCGCGCACGGCGGCGAACTCGATGATCTCGTTGAGTCGCCGGATGAACTCGCGGACGAGGAAGCGCCGCTCCGGCTTGGAGATCAAATCCCTCGTGCATTCGGCGTCGGCGCCGGCCACGGTGTCTTCAATCAGGGGGTTCGGGTAGTTCAGGGCGAAGATCGCGGCATGCGGCGCGGTGTCCCTCGCCGCTTGGTAGAGCTCCACCAGCCGCTCGAACAGGGGCCGACCGTGGTCGCGAGGATGCGGATCAGACAGCGCCTCCAGGTTCGCCATCCATGAGTCCGCCTTGGAGAGGCAGGAAAACGGGGACATCACACATGCCTTGCCGATATCGCCGAATCGGGCGTCGTTGCCACCGACGCCGACGATCACGATGTCGGCATCTGAGTGCTCCCTCAGCACCTCGAGCTGCCGCCGCCCTCCGTAGACTTCAGGACGAGACTCCGGGTACTGAGGTTGGTCGAGGACGTGGTGCACCCTTGCTCCCGAGCACGCGGCGAAAACCAAGGTCGCCCCCAATTCGTCGGCGACGAGGCGGGGGTAGGCAGTGGGGGCTCGTCGGCACTCGTTTCGCTGCGGACGACGCTGGTTCGTATGCTGGAAGAACCTCCGTGCACCCTCTCCGGAGGTGTACGAATCTCCGAGCGCGACGAGCTTCAGCTGCGAGCCGGGGTGCGGATCGACAGCGACCGGCGTGTCGTCGGAGCGCCATGAGATGGCGAAGAGGAATGCGATGCCGCCTAAGAGGACGACCATGATCAGCGAGCCCAAACCAAGTGCGACCCGCCTGCCTACTGTCATGTCTCCGCCACCATCCTCAGCCCTCTCGTCCCGCTGACTACGAGGGCGACGCGCATCTTAGGGGCGACCGCGAAATTGGGCGAAGCTCCCAGAAGACTCGAGGTTCGAGGCGGTCGACGTCTAGTACCCGATTACAGTGCCCGAGTGCATGCCCGCTGGGAAGGGTGCGTTGAGCGTAGAGGAGCCTTCGGAGACCCGGAGCCCGCGAGTGAACGCGATCGTCGACTCGCACACGATTCGAGGTTGGGGGGTCGGCCCCGGACTTCTACCGAAACTTCTACCGGACGGGTTGAAACCCGGTAGAAGCGGCCAGCACCGTCCAACACGCCGATCGAAGAAACCGCAGGTCAGGGCCACTTTTCAACATCGACGACCATCGATGCGGACGCCTCGGATCGGAGTTCAAGTCCCCCCTCGCCCACCCTAGAAGTGCAGTTCAA
>JAUJMG010000452.1 GCA_030446955.1 Thermomicrobiales bacterium | reverse complement strand
GAGCACATGGACGAGCTGCGGTACTCCGTCGGCTACGACGACGACGCAATCGCCGTCATCGCTGCAACCACCGGTTGGGACAAGTTGATGGACACCATGCTGGCCATCCTGAACCACGCCGAGGCCGCCGCCGATGAGGTACCGAGCAACCCGCCGGCGTGGTATGCCCGACTTCTCGACCAGCGCCGGGCGCGCTGGGAAGGGGGGGCGGCGTGATGGCGTCGAGCGAACTCTCCGAACAGTGGCCGGGCATCCCATCCTGGTTGAACGTCGAGGCGTTGGAGGTTGACCGCGCAGCCATCCAAAGCCTGATCGAGGAAGGCCGCGCCATGGAGAAGATGGTCGAGGACTACGCCCGTCGGGTGTTCCTAGTCCGTTGCCCAACTCGCTTGCCGTTGGCCGACGGGAACGGCCTGCCTGACGACGTGTTCGAGATCGTTGAGCGCCTGAGCGGTAGCGCCGATCTCTTCGACGTGGTGGACGACTTGAGCATCCTCCTCCAAGCGTGCATCACCGAGACCGTTGACAAGGTCGTCGCCGAGCGCCCGCACTGGACGCCCGATGGCTACTTGCGA
Source organism: Thermomicrobiales bacterium (assembly GCA_030446955.1). Taxonomy (GTDB): domain Bacteria; phylum Chloroflexota; class Chloroflexia; order Thermomicrobiales; family UBA6265; genus LC2-1. The sequence continues at coordinate 3,176 of JAUJMG010000452.1, read as the reverse complement.
CAGCACTTCAAGAGCGAGGCCGACAGCGGCGCTGCCTGATTCCTGTCCGATGTCGGACACCTGCGGCCCCCGGCTCCCGGCTGGGGGCCGTTGCGCGCTGCAGGCATTGTGTGACACTGGCGGTCGTGGCCGAAACTCGATTCGCGGTGCTCTACGAAGGGCCGGCGCTCGAGAACGGCCGCATGGAGGTACGGGACCTGGCGCCGGCGCTGCTCGCCCTCGGAGACCTCTTCCGGGAGGCGAATACGGTTGTCAATCCAGGCTTGCCACCGATCTCCCTGCAGATCCGAGCCACTGCCGAAGGATCCTTTGTCGTTGAGCTGATTCTCGCCCAGCCCGACCTCCTTCAGCAGCTCGTGGATTTCTTCACCTCAGATCAGGTCACTGCGCTGATCAACCTGCGTGAGATGATCATCGGTAGTGGTGCTGGCGGTGGTCTGATTTGGTTCGATCAAGAGGATCCGCAAGCGGCGAATCGCCAATCAGGTCGAGGTTCCAGGAACCGTCGAACTCACCCTGGCTGACGGCGAACGCTTCACAGTGCCTGCAGGCGTGTTCAGTCTCTATCGCAATGTTCGGATCCGAAAGCGGATCAGCGAGGTGGTCGAGCCGCTGAACAAGGAGGGCATCGACACGATCGCCTTTCGGAGAGACTCAGAGACGGAGGTCACCGTCGAAGTGGGGGTAGACGACCTCGGATCGTTTGATCCGCCTACCGTCGAAGCGGAGGCTCTCCTAGAGTCCGATACAGAGATGGTGGTGGCGATCGCCAATGTCGCATTCCTCGAAGGAAACAAGTGGCGCCTGAGTGACGGAGACCGGACCTTCTTCGCCAGTATCGATGATGTGGTGTTCTTAGAGAGGGTCGAGCGAGCCGAGGAGTCGTTCCGCAAGGGCGACATCCTTCGTTGCCGAATGCACATTGAACAGGTTCGTGATGAAGCGGGTCTTCACACCAACTGGTCAGTGGCACAGGTCCTCGAGCACATCCCCGCCACGCAGGCGATCCAGCTCACGATCGATGACGGTGCCTAGCTAGCCCGTGCCTTCGGATCAGGCAGCGCCCCGGCGACGAATGGTCCTGCGCTCAGCCGTGGTGGTGGCACCGTAGATGCCCTCCAGACCCTCCTCGCTGGCGTAGGCGGCGCAAGGACCGGCCACCGGACACGAGGAGCACACAGCGAGCCCCTCAGCCCCTCGGGAGCGCTCGAGGTGCCCTCTGTAGCCGGGCGGGGGGAAGAACGCCTCGGTGGGCAGGCCTCGACAGGCGGCGTCCGACATCCACCCCGGACGGCGGCGCAAGGCGTCGAGGAGGATGTCGTAGCCCTCACCCGGAGCCATCAGGGCCTCGATTACGGCTTGCTGGTCGACCAGGGGCACCAGCAGGGAGACTACTGCCGGAGCGATGCAGGGTCGCGGACGTATCCAAAAAAGAGATGGCTCTTTTTTCCGCTCCGATGCGTACTGGATCGACGAAGGGTGACGGGTCTCCAGCGGTGCCTGAGCGAGTCCGCGCCGACGACCCGCCCCCACCCGTGCCTCGTCCTGGAGCTCTCGCAAGTTGGTGCGGGCGGCGCTCACTCACTTCTGGACGATGACCAAGCGCATCGACGCTCCGAGCAGAGCCATCCGTGTCCCACCCAAACCCCGCGGCCGATGCCGCGCCCCTCGAGGAGGACGACAGCGCAAGACTTGCCCTCGCCGCTCGCTCCCGCGGTGATGATCCCGGCCTAGCCGTGGCCCTCTCATGCTCTACGCCGGGCTCCGTCGGACGGAGGTCGCCACGCTCACTTGGGAGTGCTTCGACCCCCCGATGGAATGGGTGACCGTTCGGGACAAGCTCGACGTGGAGGCCACCATCCCCATCGGGATGTCCCCGGTGGGGGTAACGCCCCACCGGGGGCATCAGTCAAAGCGCTCCTGCTCCATCCTCGCCACCAAAGTGAACGCGCCTTGGAGCACCGACTGCGGGTGGTCCAGCCAGCCGGTCAACTCCTCGGGGAGTTCCAGATCGGGATGCTGGTCACGGACATCGCGCAGCGTCATAGAAGGAAACGCAGCTATGAAGGCCGCCAAGCGGGACAACACCACAATGATGTCCTGGGCCATATCGAGCGCCTGCTCAGTGGGGAGCTGCTCAAGATCGGTCTCGATCTTCTGAAGTTCAGCGACCAGGAGCTGAGGGTCGCCAGAGACCACCTCCACCATTTGGGCGGCGACAAGCGCCCGAGCGGTATCCATGGCTGGTCGCATGCGTGGCCGCTCCCCCGAAATAGGGCGACGGGGACATCCCGAAAGGGCTGGCCGCTCCCATGCCCCTGTCCGAGTCTGAAAGAACCAAGCGAACCCTGCGCGCCCGCATCGGCGCCCATGCCCTCCACGCTGCCGGCGGGACGAACACCGTCAACGCCCGCGCTGCCTTCCGGCGCCGCTTCGAGCAGGAAGTGGACCCCGAGGGCATCCTTTCCGAGCCGGAACGCTTCCGGCGGGCCGAGCACGCCCGCAAGGCCTACTTCGCCCGCCTCGCCCTGGCCTCGATCAAAGCTCGGCGAGGTGATGCCGCATGAGCGTGGCCACCGACGCCGCCGCCTTGGTCAAGCGCTCCCGCGCTGGCCAGGGCTTACCACCGCAGCTCGACGATCCGGCCGTGTTGGCTCGGGTCGCCGCGCTACTGGCCCCTGAACGCGACAGAGACCGGGCGGCGGGGCCCGGTCTCTGCAAGGTGATCTCGTCGGCCGCACAGCACGAGGAGGTCTCTCGTGCAACAGGCTAGCGCAATAGACCTGTGGGGCCAAGAATCCTCGCAACTGCCAGCCCAGCGCGAGTCAGCCACCAGCCGACGTGCCGTCGAGTCGGTCGCCCCTCGTGCCCGCGCCATCCGAGCCCAGGTACTCGAGTGTCTCCGGAAGCCTGCCACGGACGAGCAGGGAGCCGAGCGACTCGGCATCTCTCCGAACACCTGGCGGCCGCGACGGGTCGAGCTGGTGCGCCGGGGCGATGTGGTCAGGATTGGCACCGGCCAGTCAGCTGCCGGGAACGCTGCCGCCGTCTGGCAAGCCCGCGCCCACGCCAACACGAACGCAGCTGGTGAGCCTGGGGTGCCGCCCGAAATCTGGCAGCAGGCCATCGACCGCCGACCGTCCTGGATGAGCAAGCGCCAGCACCAGAAGCTCATC
>JAUJMG010000451.1 GCA_030446955.1 Thermomicrobiales bacterium | reverse complement strand
TACTTCGCGGGTGACCTAGGCCGGCGACACCTGACGGGAGGCCACGAGACCGGACGGGAGTCCACCACCATGGGTCGGGGGCCCGCCGTGGTTAGGACGGCTGTTCCGAGGCCCACGCAGCCAGAACCCGTAGGTTCCTCCGCGCTACAACTCGGCTCACCGTGCCAGCGCCTCGATGCCAGTATTCTGGCGATATGCCCGTCGTTCCCGGCAGGACCTCTCAGTCGAGAAGCATCTTCGTTGCCTATCCTTGGCAGCTCTACACCAACCGAGCAAACTACAAGAAAGCCTATACCAAGTTAGAAAAGGCACTCAGTGTGAAGTTCGTGTTTGCTGAGGAGCGGATAGCTGCGGCCCATGTCCTAGACAAGATTACATCCATGATTGAAGAGACGGTTTTCGGCATCTACGATGTCTCGGGTTGGAATCCGAACGTCACCCTCGAGTACGGCATCGCACGCGGAATTGGCGCTCCTTCGTATATCGCATTCAATCCCGACAAGACCACTCTCAGCGACGTTCCGAGTGACATTCGTGGATATGATCGCCTTCAGTACACAGACTTTGACGAGCTTTCTGACAGAGTCGCCTCTGTAGTTACGCAGGTTCTAGGAAAGCCTGTAGCAGACGACCCCTTGGAAGCGGACCGAATGAGGATGCTGGACTTCGTTAGAGATAACTCTGGAAAGACGGCTAGAGAGATCGCTGACGGGATGGGAGAACGCCTCGACTACATCCAGCTGCTCCTCCGCCGTAGCGGCTCTGAGTTGACTACAAAAGGCCAAACGCGAGGGATGAAGTATTACCGCGGATAGCGACCGGCCTTACGGCTCTTGGCGAAATCGGGTCACGCCGAGACCTCGAACTGGTCGCTTCACCGAATGGAACGGATCAGCGACTGGATGGCATGTCCTGTCATAGTCCAGCTACGTACCGATGCTCCGTGAGGGCACGAGAGTGCCTTCCCATATCAGAGATCCCGGCGTCCTGTCCCTATGAGTTCTTTGCCCGGTTCGGCTCCGGATACGTCACGGGGCCGCGGCCTCGCCGACCCTCGGTGAATCCAGTCGCGCCCTGACGTCGAACGTGCGCCAGTAGAATCGGCTGACGCCGCAGAAGACCGATCGTGGAGATCGCTGCTGGTTCCGTTCTGTACGCATCGCGTTGGCGCTGACGAGATGACATTCCCCGAATGATACCCAGACTGCCGGTTCCACGAGACCGGCTGCCGTTTAGCGATGAGGAATCCTCGGCGTTCGCCCGCGGCAGACGGGAACGGCCGCTTCGGTACCTGCTCGACAGCGGCCACCTTGCCGATACTCCAGACGTCAGACACCTCTTCGACTTCAAGGAGCACGAGGGGGTAGAGCTATGGACCATCGATCCAGCAGACGAGCAGCCGGGTATATCAATCGATTGGTCTCGCGTCGTCAACGACCACGTTCCGCTCACAGTATGGCGCTCGGACACAAAGATCGATATGGCTGTCTGGCCGTCCTCGACGTACCAAACGTTCGCTAAGCAAGCGCTGCAGAATGAGACATCAGGCTCAGCCTCTCAGGCATACAAAGCGCTTATACTCGTCAACGCTGCTGCCCAAGTGGGCTTGGACGCCTTCGTCACAGACAACGCCTTTCTGCTGGCCCGGCCCGCCGGAACTTCTGGGACTGTCCCTCTACACCCGCACGATGCTTTACCGATCCTTGGTCTCTACTTGCGTAGCAGAGACGACTTCTCCATGAGTGCATCTTGGTCGTTCAATCGCGGCCTCTTCTATCTCGTCGGAGCCTGGGAACTCGTACCCGACGCCTGGCCATGGTACAGCGCGTGCGTCGAGAGTTCTCAGATCACCAACGATGAAACGCTCCGGAGCCTCGGTTTCTCGCTGGTTGAGCGCCTAGACCGCGCCCTGCGAGCTCGGGACCGACTTCACATTCAGTTGCAGTTGCACCAGAACAACGATACGTCAGACGAGGCGTTGTTCTACCTGGACATCTTCTTACTGCAACTCACGGCGGCGTTCGATGTCGTTGCTCGTGTCGCTCACATCGCCTTCGGAGTCTCTGGGACTGCGTTCGAGGCTGGATGGAGGCGGCGGCGGTGGCGGGAACGCCTCAACAGGGTGGCCCCTGGGTTGGCTTCGCTAATGGCGGACGGTTCCGAGGACCGAGACACGCTAGACCTTGCGGCGCTATTACGAAATAGTGTCCACGGAGAAGCGCTGGCGGCATTCGCTGCGACACAAGCGGGCCGTGACGTCGAGAGTTTAGTGAGCCTTCCCCAGAATGACACGCAGGAGTTCATGGCAGCGGTACGCCGGCGAGGCGGCGATCTCCATTGGGGTGTACGTCAGGTGTCCCTCGTACCCGGGGGCTTCTCCCTTCAACCGGGCGAGTATGTTGAGAGGCTTTTGCAAGCCGGGACTAAGAGCCTGGGGAGGCTGTTGCGTGCAACAGAGTTGGAGCGGTTCCCTGGCGTGCAGGGGCCGATTGTCCCGCGCCCGCCGTCGTCAAGCGCGTTCTGGGCACCCGAATGCAGGCAGGCAGTTCGTCGGCTTGCCGGGATCCCATGATATGGGCCTTTTAGGATCGCACTCATTAGCTCGTTCCGACCCGAAGCCCCCGCAGCGCCATCAAAGCCGCATGAAAGAAACGAGGCTGCTCGGGTCGCCGTGACCGACTAAGCCCAAATCGCGACTCGTTGGCCCGCTGCGTCGAGCGCAGGCGGATCTGGCAAGGAGCGAGCCGTCCCCTCGGTTATGCGGGCGGCTGACCACGCTGCCACTGCTGCGTCCAGCATGTCGTCCACCGACGCCCGAACGGCGGCGACGCCGTCGATGCCGTCCATGAATTCCGGCTGCTTCGAGGGCACGCCGACGCTCGACCATCCCGGCCCAGGTCTTCTTCGAGGCTCGCGCTGGCTCCCCGAGCAAGACAGCGAACGACACTTCGGGGTGCACCTCATACACCGGACACGGCGACGACGGCAGCCATCGCTCCACCTCCAGGATTTTCGGGCCGAGGGCGTAGGCCTGCTGGCTGATGCCTCGTAGGGTCAAACCACGGGCTCCGAGACGAACCTGCAAGGCGCAGGCATCCAAAGACCGCCCGAGTGTCATAGGGCAGGGTCATACTCGTGACGTGAACACGGATACCGGGCGTCCAGAGGACGGCTCACCCGACGGGGATGAGCCAGAGACCCCGAAAATCTCGGCGGTCCCGGAAGCGCCCGCGGCGGATCAGCCGTCGCCGCCGACCTCCCTAAAGCGTTCACGGCCAGCCGGCCGCGACATCTCGGCGGCGCTCGGCTTCTCCAGCCTCTACAGGTCGGAGATCGAGCGGATCATGGGTACGTTCCGCCAAATCGACCAAATCTCTGCCATCAGCGACATCAGCAAGATCTTCCCTAGCCCGGCCAATATCCTCTCTGAGATCAACCCGGCCTGGCTTGGAATGGGTGACGCGATGCGCCACATCACCTCGACGCCCGTGCTCAACGCCGCCCTCAACTCGGGCGCCGCATCCGCGTCCCTTGCCCACTTGTTCGATCAGCCCGGGTGGGCTCAGTCCGTCCTGAGCCAAAGCCTGCTCGCAAGCTACCGCCCGACGATCCTTGACCTGTCCGCGCACATCGAGGCGGTCATGCCGCGTTTCGGGGTCGTCCTACCCCAGAAAGGGCGCTCCCTCGGCCTGGCGAACGAGGCCAGGGCACTCGTGACCAGGCTCGCCCCGGAGACGCCCGACATCGACTGGACCTGGC